>JANPLP010000519.1:0-6474 GCA_031426595.1 Planctomycetia bacterium
ATTGACAGCTTTCTCTGGGTTCGGACAAGCTGAAATGATATTGCCACCCCAGAAATGCCACAAGGCCTATCAGTTTGCTAGTTTGCTGCGACGCCCGGGACCCCCAAGTTCCATAGAATCGGTCGTTTCCGCCGCGCCGAACTCGATTTCTAGACACTCGGATGATGATAAAGTCTGCTGATGTAGGCCGGAACAAGCGCAGCGCCGTTCCGGCGTCTTACTGGCGCGCATTGAAAAAATGTCGTTCACCCGCGAGCAGAACCGGTGTAGGCCGGAACAAGCGAAGCGCCGTTCCGGCGTCTTACTCTATTAACCCCGGCGTCCTAAGTGTTAATGCCCCTGGTTGGTGCCACCCACATATCGGTTCCCCGGTTGGTGCCACCCACTAACTCCAGTTCCTCGGATGATGACAAAGTCCGCAGGTGTAGGCCGGAACAAGCGAAGCGCCGTTCCGGCGTCTTACTCTGATAACCCCGACGTCCAGCCCCTGGTTGGTGCCACCCACTAACTCCAGTTCCTCGAATGATGACAAAGTCCGCAGGTGTAGGCCGGAACAAGCGAAGCGCCGTTCCGGCGTCTTACTCTGACAAACCCGGCGTCCTACGTGTTAATCGAAGCCTCCCAGAATTCGCAATTTGCGCCCCGGTTGGTGCCACCCACGAATTGCCTTTTAATGCAATTCGCGCCAAAAAGGCTCAGCCGTTTGCCTGGTGCGGGCAAACGGCGCTGGGAGCGCGGCTTGTACTCGATATCGGGGTAGCGACTCGTGGCTTTAGGCCGCTGGGCGGCTTGACCTAATTGCTGCGTTGCCACTGCGTGTAGTTTTGATGAAAACCTAGGTGTCTAGTTGCGTGCGAAGTTGGATTGGAACCGAACCATCCGTAGGCGTAGCCGACTTTTGGGCTCATCGCCTGCAACGTCACGGTCGGACGTTGGCCGGTTGCTGCAGCGTGGAGAACCTGATAGGGAGCCGAAACGCCAGCGGCGGGTGTGGTCGCATGGGCGCCGTGCGACCACGGAAATGCGATAGGATGACCAGCGGAAACAGTGCCTGATGCAGTCAAAGCGACACCACAGACTACCCATCCTGCCAAACGATTGATTATTCGCGACATTGCAGAGCCCTTGAAAATTACACCCAAGTCGGCTGAGAAGGCCGTAACAATTGCTTCACGGCTGGCAGCAGATCATTGCAACGGTAGGTCATGCGACTGCTGACAACTGAAAAAAGGCAAAACCGTTAGCGTAAATACCACCTCGGGGTGATCGGCCTTGACCAGTCGTTACGAAAAATGCGGTCATAACGCTGGACTCTGCTACAGCGATCTGCCACAATGGAGCGCGGGGAGAGGATTCTTTTCTGCACCAACCTCAAGTCTTCTCGAAATGCAAAGGGAAAAGCATGCGTCGTACAAAACTCGGTTTTACGCTGGTTGAGCTGCTGGTGGTGATCGCCATCATCGGCATACTCGTGGGCCTCCTGTTGCCCGCCGTGCAAGCCGCGCGTGAAGCCGCGCGACGCACTCAATGCACCAATAATGTTAAAAACTTGGCTTTAGCTACTGTCAGTTTCGAAACTAATAAGAAGCAGTATCCCGGATACCAAGCAGTTTTTGCACCAACTTCTGGTTCGAGCCCAACGCAAAAGGTTGGATCTTGGGTTGTGTCTTTGTTGCCAATGCTGGAACAACAGGCTCTGCGAGACCGTTGGGACGATCAGACATTAAATTTAGGGTGGTACGGTACCGCAGCCCCAACTA
Organism: Planctomycetia bacterium; assembly: GCA_031426595.1. Taxonomy (GTDB): domain Bacteria; phylum Planctomycetota; class Planctomycetia; order Pirellulales; family Pirellulaceae; genus Aureliella. The sequence continues at coordinate 1,761 of JANPLP010000519.1, forward strand.
GTTATAACTCTTCGTCGACCGGCGCTAACATTGAAGAGTTCTATCCAAACATTAATATCTTAAGATGCCCTAGCGATACGATGAATGCTGAGGCGTTTGGAGTGAACAGCTATGTAGCAAACTGTGGGTTTTACTTCTCCGCGACACCATCCGGGGCTCTTTCCGATTTGGGTTACACAGCGCCAAGTGCATCCGCACTGAGTACATTGTCACAGAAAGCTCAGAACGGAGTGTTCACAAATAAAGCTCCAGGAACCTTCGGTTACACTCCTGGCAAAGTGAGCGCTGACGCTATGCGAGACGGAACAAGTCAGACAATGGCTTTTTCAGAAAGTATGCAAGCGGACACTTGGGCGTATGTTACCGGCACTACAACATCGGGTGGAGTTACGGATGATACAGCTCGCGTTCGCGTTGGTATGGTTTGGCTCTATCGTCTGGATGATCCAGCGAAGACAACCAAGACGGCAACGCCAGCGGGCCAAGTTCAGCCTGCCAACAAGGTAAACGGCGACAAGTTGGCAACTATAGTTGGTAATCTCGAAACTGCTCGCCCTGGTTCAAATCACCCTGGCATAGCGGTTTGTGCAATGCTTGACGGTTCGACCAAGAGCCTCGATGAAGGAATTGAGTACCACGTCTATCAAGCACTCATGACGCCACAAACCAAACAAAGTGACGTTCCCTGGCATCAATACTTGCTGAAAGAAGACGACTTCATTCAGTAGTGCCTAAAGTGGTTCATCGTGCAGAAAAGACTGAGGCCCAGCGGAAACGCTGGGTCTCTTCGTTTGAATGATGAACAATTACCTGTTAAACGTCGGCGGCTGCAAAACGCATTCTACGGTTCCACTGTGCATCTCGTCCGGCCGCGGTCAATTATGGATCGATCAACTCCAACTCCTCAGCCGTACTGATGCGGGGTCCATTCCGTCGCTCGATTCGCCCAATGAACGTTTCCACTTCCGTCGACGGCGAGAGTTTCGCTACGGTCCGGTCCGATGCGGAGGGTTCGTTATCCAAAGTAGCTTCCGTAGCCGATTGGACGGTCGCAGCCTCAGGAACTTCGGTCGCGCCCGCAGTTGGCATTGCTCCCGCTACTTGGCCGGTTGTATCCGTTAGAGAAACGACGACTCGACCATGCTGAGCGCTAAGTTCGTCGAGTCTAAACGCTTCGTCGCCCAGCTGGTTTGCTGCTTGACCATCGCCCGCTGAGCGACAATTGCCTGCAGCTCGAGTCAGCACAAAGTAAGCGACCGGAATTCTCAAACTGCCGACTTTCGAAGTCGCGCGACCCAGCAGAATGTTTTCATCGATCTGAACAATTTCATCGATCAGGAAACGCGATGGATCGTACCAGGGATTATCAGCCGTCGTGTAATCGAACTTCGCCGCGTTCGGCAATTCGCCTCGGTTCGCTAACCCTCGCGACCAACCCGAAGCCGAGCTCGACGCTCTACACGTGGGCGCGATCGCATTGAAGTTTCCCATCGTAATCGGCTCGCAAGTTTTCGAGTGAAGCATCGGCTGCCACCCACGACACGCCAACTCCCTCATCGCAACTTGTTGAACGAGAACATTATGCCCAACCAACGAGCCGCTCTGCCTACCACTGCTGTTCGCACAGCCTTCAGGGCTGCAGTTGCACGAAAGTTCGGGTGAGCTTTCGATCACCTTCACATCCTGCATGAGACCTGCGAGAGCTGGGCCAATACCTTTGTTGATGCCATGCCACTTTCCTGAAATCGTGTTCAAGTCGGGCGCAGGATATCTCTGCATCAATCGGTAGAGTTCCCGGTTGCTCAAGCTCGCGATGCGCACCGCGCGGGATTGGTTTGCTTCCCTTGGCGTGCCGAACATCGACCTGAGGTTCCAGCTCACAAAAGAAGCCTTCGCGCAGCTCCGCTCAACGTAACCGCTCGAAGTCGATCGCGTGGAAGCACACCCAGCGACCGCAGCCCACAAGCAAATGAAACCCGAAATCGCCTGAACATGCGACCGGCGATGAAACGCCAAGGCGTTGGAGGAGAAAGCCATTACGTTCGTCCTTGAACAAGCTGCTTTGGCCCCCATCCATGACGGCCACCGACCGACCATCGAACTAAACTCGCTCCGATGTGAACTGTGGGCTGCTCTTTGACTGCAAATCCAGCGGACTCGATAACGCGGGATTCGATTAGCGAAACCCTACCACCCCGGGCTGGGGCGGTGAGCCTCCAGTGCAGTACATGCCACAAGCCTCTCGGCAACCGGCTTCACTTGGAACTCAGTCAGTGCCGAATTGCTAACGTGCCCCGCCACGGTTAAACGCACTTATGGGTTGTTGCTACAATGACGCCCCGGCGATAACCTTTGTCTAAGGCGCGTCGGTCCAAGCTGCCGGTGTTCGAAATCCTGAAGACTGATTTACCGCCCCGACTGTTGAAAGCTCTCACCGTTTGAAAGCCCTAGTGGCTATAGGAGTCCATCTGTGTACGTCGCTGCCTCGACGGATTGTTTCCCAGATTTAGTCATGCCCGATGTTGTTGACCAATTCATTGATTTGGAATTCACAACGGTCGAAATTTCGTTGCGCGAAAATGGGACAGCGCTCAGCCCCAGCCGTATCGACGCAGAGTTCGAGAAGGCTATTCATTTCGCGCGTGGCAGTCATCGTTTGGAGGTATGTAGCTATGATGTGCACATTGATGCTGAAGGTGAAACCTATTTCGAGCAGTTCGCCGCCGTCTGTCGGCTCGGTAAAGCGACCAAAGTTGTCACTCTCACAGTTCCATCCTGCGAACTCGGAACGCCCTTCAATGCCGAAGTGGAACGGCTCCAGCGATTGGTTGAAATCGCGGAATTGGAAGGCGTGCGAGTGGCTATGAAAAGCCAAATTGGACGGCTCAGCGAAGATCCAGATACTGTCAAAGTTCTCTGCGACAACGTCAAAGGTCTCGGCCTGACGCTCGACCCCAGCCACTATCATTGTGGCCCGTACACCAATAAGAACCTCGACAAGATCATGCCTTACGTCTTTCACGTCCACTTGAAGGACTCTAAGAAAGACAAATTGCAAGTCCGCGTCGGTCAAGGCGAAATCGAGTACGGTAAGATCATCTCGCAACTTGCCAAGGTCGGCTACAGTCACGCGCTCAGCATTCAAATCACTCCGATGCCGGACATCGACCAACGCGGCGAACTTCGCAAACTGCGATTGCTGCTCGACACACTGCTTTAATCAACGACGACTTACCATAAGTCAACTTGAAACGAATCCAAATGGCGAGCCGCGATGCTCGCCATTTTCGTTAATACTGCTTCCATCAATTCGCTCGCGTGACCACAAGCACTTCATGCGGTTGCAAGCGCTTGGTAGGGCTGCAAGCGAAATGAAAAAACGATCGCCACGCAACCGCAAGCCGCCGCGACCAGCCCCGCCGTCGCAAATCCGGTCAGCGGGCCGCCAGCGTACTCTTCACCGACGATCGATCCCGTGATCAATGGCCCCACAGCGGTTGCGAAATGCGAGACGGCTGTATTCAAGTTCATGAACGCACCGCGCAGGGCTGGGTCCGACGCGCGCAGCATCATGGTTTGAGCCGGAATGATTCGACCACTGGCTAGCATCATGAAGCAGCAGGTCACCGCCACCGCCCCTACCAACGAAACATATTGCAAGTTGGTGATTACCAAAGTCATCAATACGGCGCCGCCCGCACAAATCAAAAACATTCGCTTCGCACCAAAGCGGTCAGTCGCCCAACCAATCAAGTTCATGGAGACCAACGTGCACACACCCGCGACTGCATAGATGATCGGCAGATCCATGGGCGTCCGCCCACAGTTGGCTTGCAAGTACGGCGCGATGTAGGGCACGACCAAGAACGTTCCAAAGATCGTTGCCATCATAAATGCGAAGGACCATATGTGATTCGGTTGCTGAATTACATTTGCGAACTGCGTAAACGGGTTAACTCGTCCGCTCGTGCGATGCCCGGTCAGCGAAGGGAGATACACAATAGCCAACAACCAAACGCAAACTCCTAGCACTCCGATCGCCAAGAACGGCACGTTCCAACTTCCAAACTGAATCGCCAACCACAATCCAATCGGTAAACCTACCGTCGACGCCACCGCAAAAGCACTCGTCACGATGCCGATCGCTTTCCCACGTTGACGATCCGGAAACACATCGCCGATCACCGCCATCACACTTGACGCCGCCAATCCGCCGAACAATCCTGCCAAACATCTCGCGATCAACAAGTTCTTGTAATCCGGTGCGAACCCGCAGTAGAAAGTCGCCAATGAGAATCCGCCGAATGCCGCGACCAGTACCGACTTGCGATCGAATAAATCGACCACCGACGAACTCGCAATCCCCACAATCATCGCCGCCACACCGTAAGCCGAGACGACGATGCCGAATTGCCGCGGGTTGATATGCAGTTGCTGTCGCAGTTGATCGCCCAGCGGCATGACGATCACAAAGTCCAAGATATGCGTGAAGTAAATCGCAGCCAAAATCAACAGCAATCCCCACTGTTGCCCCGTGAAGCCGCCGGTCAGCTTTGCATCCGCAGGAGTTTCCACATCGGCCGTTTCGGTTCGATTGGCCACCGCACTATGCGCGTCACCCTCGCCTTCCTCACGCATCGTATCCCCCAAAAGATCTCGGTTTATTTCTTAACAAGCTCATTCGTGATCAGCTTGTGCATCACCGGGCCGCCAC
>JANPLP010000520.1:0-2797 GCA_031426595.1 Planctomycetia bacterium
TTGATCTTTCCGGTTGCCGAATCAAAGTCTTTTCCCGACGGCAGTCGCTGGCCCTTGTAACTGACCATCGTCGCATTGAAAGCTTGGTTTGTCGCGGTTACGAGGTTAGCTAGCAAATCAGCATAGGTGGCTGATCGGAACGCCATCCGCTCGTGTTCGCGGTCGACGATCAACCGCACAGCGACGCTTTGCACGCGCCCAGCCGACAGTTTCGGACCGACTTTTTTCCAGAGCAATTGCGAAACATCGAAACCGAACAAGCGGTCGAGAACCCGTCGTGTCTCTTGGGCTCGGACCAGTCCTTCGTCGATTTGACGAGTGTTGGCGAGTGCAGTTTGGATCGCTTCTTTGGTGATTTCGTGAAAAACCAGCCGATGGACGGGGACTTTCGGAGCCAGGACTTCGTGCAAGTGCCACGAAATGGCTTCCCCTTCGCGGTCTTCGTCCGTCGCCAGGTACAGGTCTTTCGCATCCTTCAGCAGCGCTTTGAGCTTGGCGACGTGCTTTTTCTTGTCAGCCGGGACGACATAAATGGGCTGAAAGTCCTCTTCCACGTTGACGCCCAGGTAAGCCCACTTTTCGGATTTGTACTTTTCGGGCAGCTCTTTGGCCCCCTGAGGCAAGTCGCGGATGTGCCCGATACTGGCTTCGACAGTGAAGTCCTTCCCCAGGAACTTGGAAATAGTTCGAGCTTTGGCAGGGGATTCGACGATCACCAGTGACTTGTCTTTGCTCATGAATCGACCTAGTTCCAGTTATGCAAGTTACAAAACCCCACCGTGCCGCGCCAGTGATCCAACGCGGCCACAGCACGCCTCCACATTACTGCACAGTATTTGACGTGCCGTATTATCTAAGGTGCTGTATTGTGCCCCGTGCTTTCGCATCCGCGAACCAATTTGGCGTGCCAAATTCCGGAAATTCCAAACTCGGTGACGGATTAACCATACGAAGCCGAATTCGACTCCGCAAGAACGGTCAAGCATGCTATTCTGTCCCCGTGTGTTCTTGTGCACAGCAAATTACCCCCTAAAATCCGTGTTTTGTGGATCCGATCGCCGGTAATTGGCTGCCCGAAAATAAAAGTGCATAGACTGTAGGAAAAGCAGGATGTCGAGCCCTTTAGCAACTTTCCGTAAACACCGCACCTATTGGATGGCGGGTCTCGTTCTTCTAGCCATCTTGGCTTTCGTGGTTGCACCGGCCATCGAATTCATGCAGGGGGCGATGCGCAACGACAACGGCGGAAATCAGGTCATCGTCCGCTGGGACGGCGGCCGCATCACCGCTTCGGAACTCGAACGCTACCGTCAACAGCACTATAAATTTGTGCGCGTCCTGTCGACGATTGCCAACGAAGTTCTGGCTGCTGGTGGACAACCGCAGGTTCCCGAATTCTCGTACTCCGCCGAGATGAAGCAGATCGTTGACTTAGGGGTGAACGTTCAGTCGGACAACTTGGCAGTGATTGAAACGCGGTTGCTCGCCGACTTGGCAAAAAAGAACGGCATCGAGTTTGACGATGACGCGGCCGATGAGTTTCTGGTGGCTTACTGCGATGCCCGCGTCTCCCCAACTCGGCTAGCCGAAATCCTGCGCGAAGCGGGCGATGGTCAGCTCTCCGAATTTGACCTTCGTGAAATGATCAAACTTGAACTAGCCGCCATAGTAGCGCGGCAAATGGCCCTCCGCGGCTGGAGCAACGAGTTCAAGCCGGATGTGCAGCAAATTGTGCGGATGACTCAAACACCTGGCGATTTGTGGAGCGATTTTTTGAAGCTGAATCAAACTGCAAAGGTCGAAGCGTATCCGATTCTGGTTAGCGACTTCACAAAGCAGGTGAGTGGTGAGCCGACTGAAGCTGAGATTTTAGCGATTTACGAACAAGGCAAGAATCGGATCGCTTCTCCGATGTTCCCGGAAGCGGGCTTCATGCGGGAGTACAAAGCTAACTTTGAATATGTGCAAGCGAACTTTGCCGATTGGGTCGAGATGGCGAAATCGGGGGTTACCGAAGAACAATTGAAGACGGAATACGATACGCGTGTGTCGCTCGGCCAACTGAAGTTTGACCCCGCGCTCGAGAAAGCCAAAGCGGCTCTCGAATCCGCCAACGCTCCTGCAGCCACGGATCCGGCGGCGCCTGCCACACCAGCAACTGAGACAACACCGGCAGCACCAGCCGTTGAGACGCCGACTGGTGATTCTCCAGCAACCGAAAAACCGGCGACCGAAAAACCTGCGACCGAAGCGCCAGCTACGCCTGCCGTTGACCCACCGGTGGCACCAGCTACTGAACCAGCACCAGTTACAGAGCCAGCACCAGTTACTGAACCGGAGGCGCCTGCTGCACCAGCCAGCGATTCACCAGCGCCGAAGGATCAAGCGGGTGTCGCTTCTCCGAGCAAGATCCGCTTGGTTTCGGCTCAAGATGATCCAAAACCAGCGACAGAACAGCCTGCTGCAGAACAACCTGCTGCACCAGAGACAGCCACGCCGGCTGCTGTGACAGAGGCCACAGCTCCAGCAACTCAAGAACCAACTGACCTGCCACCGGTAGTCGTCCAGCCGACAGCGCCAGACGCATCTGCACAGGCAGCAGCAGGCACTGGGGTGGGCGAGCCGAAATCAGAATTGCGGACCAAGACGTTCGAAGAAGCTCGGGAAGAGTTGCTGAAGGATCTTGCACAAAAAGCAGCCATCGACGCCTTGCAAAAAGAGTTGACGGCCGCCAATGAATTGATGCTGAAGTACTCCTCGTCTTATCGCCAGCAGGCTGCGTTGCTCCGGGAAGGGG
>JANPLP010000521.1:0-2453 GCA_031426595.1 Planctomycetia bacterium
GCGCTGAAGGATGCGTCAAGTTAGGGATGCGGACCTCGATATCGTGAATCTGCTCGTCGAGTTCGTCGTGCCGTGACTGAGCAGAATCCTTCTGCTCGCGTAGAACACGTCCCTGTTCCTTGAGTCGCTCGCGTTCCTCTGCAGAGGCTGCTTTGCCAATCATCTTGCTCGTTTCGTTGGCTTGACGATTGAGCTCCTGAGCTTCCTGAAGTTTACCGCGTCGTTCGTTCTCAAGCTTTACAAGTAGATCGATGTCGGCATGCGCGCCGCGACGGGAACAATTCTCTTGAACGGCGGCGACATTGTCGAATATGTACTTGCGATCGAGCATGGAAGTTTGGTGTAAGGAGTTAGGGGGAAGGCTTTAAACTTGAGATCTGAGATTTCAGATTTGAGATTTGTTAGGCTAGGTATTGCCAGAGACGGGTGCTGGCGCGGATACCGCGATAGTAGTCTTCGAGGCAGAATTTTTCGTTGGGGCTATGAGCACCGTCGTCGTCGAGTCCCCATCCCATGAGCAACACATCGCAATGGAGAGCCTGGACCATCTGGGCAACAATGGGAATCGAGCCACCTTCGCGAATCAAAACGGGGGACTTACCAAAGCCCTCTTCGACAGCCTGGCATGCCCCTTTCATGAATCGCGAATTGGGGTCGACGACAACGCCTTCACCCCCGTGCAAGTCGATTACTTCGACTGATACACCGGGTGGGGTATGACTGCTGATGAACGCGCGAAGCTGTTCACCCACGGTCTTGGGCGTCTGATCGGGGACGAGGCGGAAACTGATTTTCGCACCGGCCCATGCCGGGATAATTGTTTTTCCACCTTCTCCTTGGTAGCCGCCCATCAGTCCGTGGACGTCGAATGTGGGCCGCGCCCATCGACGTTCCAGGGTCGTAAAGCCCTCCTCGCCGGTCAACGCAGGTACGCCGAGCTGCTTGGAAAATCTATCGTCGGAAAATCCTAGTCCCGCCCACATCGCTCGTTCGCTTTCCGCAAGCGGTTTCACCGAATCGTAGAAACCAGGAAGCTTGATTCGACCGTCGGTCGACTTGATTTCGGTCAAGATTCTAGCCAATGCGAGTGCGGGATTCGTAACGGCCCCGCCGAAGCTTCCCGAATGCAGATCTGCTTTCGGTCCTTGGACCCGCAGTTCGAAATAAGCGAGCCCGCGTAATCCGTATGTAATAGCCGGTTGACCGGGACCGTATTGCGACGAATCACTGATCACAATGACATCACAAGCTAGCTTTTCGTGAAGCTTGGGCAAAGCCTGCTCCAGGACGGCACTTCCGTTCTCTTCTTCGCCTTCGATCAAGAATTTGACTTGCAAAGGTAGTCTCTGGCCCGTGGCAGCCCAGGCAGCGATGCTCTGCACGTGAGTCAACATTTGCCCTTTGTCGTCGGTCGAGCCGCGAGCGAAGATGTTCCCCGATCGGACCTCGGGTTCAAAGGGAGGTGTCGTCCATAGGTTCAATGGATCGCAAGGTTGAACGTCGTAATGGCCATAGACCAGGACCACGGGAGCTCCAGGTACCGGCGGGCTCGATGCGTAAACCAATGGCGGACCATCCCCTGTCATCAATTCAACCGAAAGACCAATCGAGCGAAACCGGTTCGCCACCCAATTGGCCGCCTCCGTCATCGAGCTTTTCATCGTCGGGTCGGCGCTGATGCTTGGGATTCGAAGCAAATCGAACAGTTCCGCCAGCTGACTTTGCCGATTATCCTGAAGATGACGATCTATCGCATTAAAATCTGCCATTGCGGGTCCTATCGATTTTGCAAATTCTGCTTGCCAAGTAGGGAGGGTCTTGCCTTACAATATACAGCGATTGATACTACCCGCCGATGTGGGTAGGGTTTTCGGAAAAAGGAAGATATCACGATGTCGGAATCATCAACAGCCACCATTGAAGCACCCGTAGAAGAGCAGCAAGCGAAATCTGCTCGGCCTAAGCCCAAGAAACAGCCACGATACAACGTGATTCTGTGGGATGACCAGCATCATACCGTCGACTACGTCGTCCGTATGATGAAAGAACTGTTCCGTATGTCCGAGACACAAGGGCTTAAAATTGCCGAAGAAGTTGATACGACCGGTCGTGCTATCTGCTTAACCACGACCAAAGAGCATGCCGAGCTAAAACGCGATCAAATCCACGCGTACGGCAGCGACCCACATTCAGCCCACGGTCGATCTAAAGGAAGCATGTGGGCAAGCATTGAATCGATGCCGTAAGGATGGGAAGCCCCAACGGGGCGGCCCCATGTCAGCCCAGGGTGGAGCGAAGCGCAACCCTGGGTAATCGTCGCGTTGCATATTAACCCAAGCCCCAACGGGGCGGTCCTATGTCAGCCCAGGGTGGAGCGAAGCGCAACCCTGGGTAATCATCGCGTTGCATATTAACCCAAGCCCTAACGGGGCGGCCCCATGTCAGCCCAGGGT
>JANPLP010000522.1:0-2473 GCA_031426595.1 Planctomycetia bacterium
GGCTCAGATTCGCGCTCAAATTGATCAAACGGACAGCGAATACGATCGCGAGAAGCTGCAAGAACGTCTGGCCAAGTTGGCTGGCGGTGTGTCAGTGATCAGTGTGGGTGCAGAGACCGAAGCAGACATGAAGCAGAAAAAGGCTCGTGTTGAAGACGCATTGCATGCTACGCGAGCTGCGATGGAAGAAGGCATTCTTCCTGGCGGTGGCGTGGCTTTGATCCGCTGCACAGATGCGGTCAAAGAGTGTGTTGACAAGTGCAAAGGTGACGAGAAGATCGGTGCTACGATCATCCTTCGCTCACTGTCGGCTCCGCTACGTCAAATTGCTGACAACGCGGGTATCGATGGTTCAGTGGTCGCTGATGAAGTCAGCCAGAAGCCACTAACAACCGGTTTTGATGCGAACAAGGGGGAGTATGTTGACATGCTCAAGTCCGGCATCATCGATCCTGTCAAGGTTGTACGTACTGCACTTGCAAACGCTGGAAGCATCGCGGGTCTGTTGCTGACGACAGAAGCTTTGGTGACCACGTTCGATAAAGAAGACAAGAAGAAGCAGCGTGCCGAGGGCGCTGTTTCGTAGTTGTCGATGCGACATCCCTTACGGGGCGTCACTTGCACAGGCCACTCCCTCGGGAGTGGCCTTTTTTGGTATGCTGCAAAGTTGTCTGCGGAGCGCAGGCAGGGCCCAAGGGCAGCAGCTTGGCTAAGCAATTAACACTTTCGCAAGAAGCCTCCGGTGCGATGGCAGCAACCAAGCGCGATTATTACGAAGTCCTGGGTGTCAATCGAAACTGCGCCCAAGATGAACTATCGAAGGCGTATCGAAAACTAGCAATTAAATATCATCCGGACAGTAACCGCGATGACGAGGACGCTATTGCTAAGTTTAAGGAAGCTGCCGAGGCGTACGAGATTCTAAGCGACAAAGAAAAGCGGGCTCGCTACGATCAGTACGGTCATGCGGGAGTCGAGGGTCGAGCTAGCCAATTCAATGACCCGAGCGACATCTTCGAAGCGTTCGGCGACATGTTTGGCGGAACGATTTTTGAAGACTTTTTTGGTGGGCGATCTACACGCTCGCGCACTCGTCGAGGAGCTGACGTGCGTTGCGATATGACGCTAACGCTTGAAGAGGCCGCCTCGGGTGTTCGGAAAAAAGTAACCCTTACTCGGCACGATCAATGTGAGACTTGCAGTGGATCGGGCGCAGAAGCGGGCTCGGAACCTCAAGTATGCCAACGGTGCCGAGGCCATGGCCAAGTGGTCCAAGCCACTGGTATTTTGCGAGTTCAGACAACTTGCCCTCAATGTCGTGGCAAGGGAAAGGTTATTTCCAAGCATTGCAAAACTTGCGATGGCTCTGGACTGAAACCGCGCGAAGTGACTTTGGAAGTCGCCATCCCAGCAGGTGTGGACGACGGTATGCGAGTTCGTATGCCGGGAGAAGGCCAAGGGAGTCCGGACGGAGGTCCAGCCGGCGACGCTTACTGTTTTATTCGCGTGCTGCCGCATAAGATCTTCCGTCGTGAAGGGAGCGATTTAATCCTGCAGGTTCCGTTAAGCTATTCGCAAGCGGTGCTTGGGACCACATTTGATATTCCGACACTGACTGGTAAACACAAAGTTGATATTCCAAAGGGGACACAGAGCGGCGAGGTGTTTCAGCTGAAAGGCTTCGGAGTTCCGGATCCCCGCAGCGGTATGCGTGGTGACTTGCTTTTGCAAACCTATGTTGAGATCCCCAAGAAAGTGAATGCGAGGCAAGAGGAGCTGTTGCGTCAGCTGGCTGAGGTGGATGAAGAGCACGTTACGCCTCAGCGCAAATCGTTCCTTGACCGCATTCTCGTCCATTTCCGGCACAATGAAAACGAAAAGAGCAACTCTAAAGCGGAGTAGCAATCATGAAGAACGAAACTGATCGACCTGAACCAATCTTTGAAGATCGAGCTGAAGAGAGCCCAATGGGCGAGCCATCGCATGCGAGTGGCATTGCCGATGAAGTGCTCGGCGAGTTGGATACGCTTGAATCGGCTGAAACTCTAGACGAAGCGGCTGCTATGCGTGAGAAATTGAATGCCGCTGAGCAAGAAATGTTGCGAAGCCGGGCTGAGATGGAAAATTTCCGTAAGCGAATGCAGCGGGATTCGGACCAGCAACTTAAGTTTGCAAACGTGCCGCTCGTCCGCGATCTGCTCGACGTAATCGACAATTTGAACCGAGCCCTCGAAGCTGCTCGTGGAGATGAAACAAATACCAAAGCGCTTATTGATGGCGTGCATATGGTATCGCAGCAGTTCACCGATGTACTGGGCAAACATGGCTGCAAGTCGATTGAGTCATTGGGAGCTCAGTTTGATCCCAACGTTCACCAAGCTATCGCTCAGATTCCCAGTCCACAGCATGAGGCGGGAACAGTGGCTCAAGAAGTTGCGGTTGGATACATGTTGCACGATCGAGTCATTCGTCC
>JANPLP010000523.1:0-3510 GCA_031426595.1 Planctomycetia bacterium
GTGGCTGATTGTGGCTGGCTTCTTTTTAGTGGTAACGGCAGGGATCGGGCTGAGCGAACTGCTTGCATGGCTGTTCGCGGCGATGGTTGGAGCTGGAACAACGATCGTCTTCGTCTTGATCGGATTACTCGGCATCCGCCCCCGGCTCAAGAGTATTGCGGCAGCCGAGTATCCGCGTGTTAAGCAGCAAGTGGAACATGGCCGCAAGCTGCATGACCGTGGCAGCGAGATGGCAACTGCCGAAAACGATGCGGAACTGAAGCGACTCGCCAGGAAACGGGACAATCGATTTCAGCAAACGGAACAGTGGCGACAGACATCGCTAAGTGAGCTGAGCCGCAGGCTGGAAGAAGAACTGTTCCGTTTGCGACAGCAGGCCGAGCAGCAGAAGTTAAGTGCGAGTCAGCAACTGACCGCGCAATGCGATTCCACCGCTCAAGAATTTACTCGACAAATCGAGCAACTTAGCCTCCAGGCTGAAGAACGTGATCGCAAGTTAAGCGAAAGTGCTGCTGCGCGGCGCAATGATTATCTTGCCCAGATGGACCGCCTTAACCGCGGCGGCGCGTTGCGTCTCCGAACGGCAACTCAAAAAGCAATGCAAACCGTTGCGCGCAGCCGTCGGTGGTGCAATGAACACTTTCCGGACTGGGAATCGCATCAATGGTCACCGAGTTCCTGGCCTGAACAACTTGAAGAACCCATGTTGCCAATTGGCAACTTGCCGATCGGTTCACTGCTACCTGAGAATTTACGAATAGACGCTGGCGTGCATGTCGACGCGCCCGTTTTGTTTGCACCGCTAACCGATGGATACATTACTCTCACGGGCGATCCAAATTTGCCAGTCGTGCAGCAGACGATTCGAAATTTTATACTGCGCGCTTTGACCACATTGCCCCCGGGTCGTACACAAATCTGTGTGGTCGATCCACCAGGGCTCGGTCGAGACTTCGGTTGGCTGATGCACTTGGGGGACTATGACCCACAACTTGTTTGGCACCGTGTTTGGACGCAGCCCAGCCACATCGCCAAACAGATTCAGCAGCTCGCGCAGGCGGCCGAAGACTTTATCCAACAGTCGCTCCGCAATCAGTATCGTCATATCGCGGAATACAATCGCGACGCAGGTGCACTTGCTGAACCCTATCGTTTGCTGGTTTGGACCTCGATGCCAATCGGCTTAGATGACCAGTCTTGGAAGGCACTCCAGAGTCTACTCGACACGGGATCGCGGTGCGGCATCATTCCTATTTTTCTAATTGATCCAGCGGCGGTGTGGCCATCGCCCGAGCACCGAAATCAACTGATGCGACGCGGCTTGCACTACACAGTCAGTGAAGATGGCAAGTCTTTATTGAGTCAAGAACATGCGGATAGACTTTTACCGATTCGACCAATGCCGCTGCCCAATGAAGCGCACGCCCAAGCGGTTATTCACGAGGTTGGCCGCCGCGCAATGCTGGCGAGCCGGATCGAGGTTCCACTTGACAAGATCGTGGCCACAGCGGAGCAACGTTGGCAAGCCGATAGCTCGAAGTTCCTTGAGATTCCGGTCGGGCAAAGTGGAGTCGGGCGGATGCATGCGGTCAAGCTTGGCATAGGTACCGCCCAGCACGCGATCGTCGCCGGTAAAACAGGTTCTGGTAAGTCGTCTATGCTGCATGCGATCATAACCAGTGCCGTGCTGAAATACTCACCAGAAAATCTTCGCCTTGTGCTGCTCGATTTCAAGAAAGGGGTTGAGTTCCAAATCTATGCGGACCATCGTTTGCCGCATGCGGATATCATCGGTATCGAAAGCCATCGCGAGTTCGGCTTGAGCGCACTCGAATATGTTGATGGCTGCATGCAACGCCGCGGTGAGTTGTTCCGCAGTCGAGGCGTGCAGGATATCGCGAGCTGGAATTTAACGGTTCCCGAACAACACCTGCCACGCATGTTAATTGTGGTCGATGAGTTCCAGGAACTGTTTGTCGAAGACGATAAGTTGTCGAACCAGTCAAGCCTGATTCTTGACCGAATTGTGCGACAGGGACGGTCATTCGGTATCCATGCGATCCTTAGCAGTCAGACGTTGGCAGGCGCCTACTCATTACCGCGCACGACGCTCGGACAAATGGGAGTGAGGATTGCGCTGCAATGTGATTCAGCCGACGCGCAGATTGTCTTCGCGGAAGACAATCCCGCTGCGGCAAGACTCAAACATCCTGGTCAAGCCATCTACAACGATGCAGGCGGTCGCATTGAAGGGAATCAACCCATGCAAATCGGTTGGTTAAGTAAAGTGCAGCAGCAAACCTGGTTAGCCAGTATGCCAGACGGTTACAGCAATGCAGATCGGACGACCAATACGCTCGGCCGCGCGGTAGTATACGATGGCAATCGCGCCGCCACGTGGGCTGAGGAGAATGCTAATCGATCCTTGCAAGCCGCCCGGCGCAACATTAATCCGGACGCTACGTGGTGCGTCGTGGGTGAGAGCGTTGCGATTAGTCCTGCCATTGCGTTCCCGTTGACCAATCAGGCGGGACGTAACGTCTTGGTTGTCGGCGGCGTTGACGCCGTGGCTGCCTCGGTCATGACGGTGATTACCGCCTCGTTCGTACGACACGCACAGAGAGCGCATCGCCCCAAAGTTTTTATTGCTCAAGGGGCGAAGCCAACCGATGCGCGCGCTCTGCAACTTCCGGAACATTGGAGACGATTCGCGTGTGACTTGAAGGTCGCGGAAGGTCGCGCTGTCGATGGGATGTTTAAGGAACTGCATGAACTCTTGAAACTGCGTATCGAGCAACCTGATGACGAGGCCACAAAGGTTCCCGTTTTGGTAAACCTCATTCAGCTTGGTAGGTTGCGAACGTTGCGACGCGAAGATGAATACAGCATGGGGAGCTTTGGCGACGCAGAGCTAACTCCCGATAAACAACTGGAAGAGATCTTGCGAGACGGGCCGAGCCATAATATGCATGTTGTGATCTGGGCTGAGAATTATTCGACCGTCAACCGCTGGTTATCGCGCTCCGCGATGCGCGAGATCGAAGTCAGTCTGCTGATGCAAATGGGGGCGAACGATTCAACCAACTTAATCGAGTCAGTCGCAGCCAGTCGCTTAGGAGAAAACGTCATGCTGCTTCATGATGAAGCCACCGGGCAGTCGCAAGGTTTTCGCCCATTCGATTTTGAGTCGCTGAGTCAGCTAAAGAACTGGGTCAGCTAAAGAATCGGGCCAGCTAGACGATGAGACCCGTCAAGGAGCGGGATCGGGCACGACGCGCTGCCGGATCGGCGCTACGCTTGATCCGGCCTACTCATGTAGGCCGTAACAAGCAACGCGCCGTTACGGCACAGAACCCAAAAGCACTGTGAGCATTAGCTATCCGCCAGAGGCTTTTTCTTCTCGGTAATGACTTCGCTTTCGGAAGCCTTTTCAGCGTTCAATTGAATGTATTCTTTCCATTCGTCGGGCACGTTATCTTCGTGGAAGATCGCTTCGACCGGGCACTCGGG
>JANPLP010000524.1:0-4544 GCA_031426595.1 Planctomycetia bacterium
AGCTTCCATCTCCCTCATTCAATTGCACCAGTCGCAAATACAAAAACGAGAAGAGCAGCGGCACCGGGAGCGCGATCAACAAGGTAAACAGCGCTGCTTCGGCTGTGTACCGAAACGCGGTGCAATTCCTCTTGGCCGCCAAATCGGATACTGTCGTAAGCGCACGACGCAGACGAGACTGATTGATAATCAGACTTAGCCAGACCACTGCGAACAGAACGTACCAAAGTGGCTGTTCGACTGCGTCCGCTACTAAGCCATTGAAAAGCCCCATCCAATTTTCATAACCCACCAACCAACGGAAGGCTTCCACCATGGCAAACCAATCAGACCGCTCGAGCTGATCGCAACTACGGATCCAAAGTACATGCTCATCAATGAACGATTGATATCTTTGAGTGAGCCCCTGCGTCTGCTCTTTCATGTCAGCAACCTGATAGAGATCGTTTAAGTAGCTATCCACGTCCACCTGAATGGCGCTGATAACTTCCTTGAACTTTTCCAGTAGCAATTGTTCGGACCGCAGTTCGCTGCTGGAACCGTTCGTCAACTGACTGTTGCGATTGCTTTCAAGCCTTAGGTTGTTTTCCAGCAGCACATCCTCCAAATCGAACAACATCGACTCAGCCGCATGCATCTCTTGCTGGTAATAACGAATCTGACTTCTCAACCGATTAGGATCTGGCAACTCGCTACGCTGTTTGCGAAGCATTAAACCGACCCAGCTATTGAACCCTGCTACGATGTCTTGGCCGTCTTGTGGTTCAACACGATTCTGCATCTTCGTAAACCGCTCCTTCCAGCGATCGAAGATGCTCCGGGAGCTGTCTATTTCGGCTCTAATTGCAGCTTTCTTAGTCGCCAGCGCCAGCCATTCAGAAATGCGCTCCAGCAAACCGTCGCTGGTCTTCTGCAATTCGTCCGGCAAGTCAGCTACCAATGCGCGTACATCATCGCGTGTTTGCAAAATGCGATCTTGCCGCATGCGATTCAGTTCTTCCGTTACTTTGCGAACTGGTTCTTGAAATTGTTTCTCGTTCGCTTGCGCTAGCTCTAATTGCAGCAGCAGCAACTCAGCTTCTGCCTCATAAGCTCGCTGCTCAGCTTCAAGCGTTAACAACTGTTCACTCGCTGAAGCACGAGCCGCCATTGCTGCCCAGCCCACCGCTTCCTTCGTAAGCGCATCCTCGTTCGTGGTCAGCGGCGGGGGACTGGTCGCTGCCAAGCCTTCTAACCTAGTTCGCGCATCCGAGAGTAACTGCGGTAATTCTTTGCGGCGTTTCTCCCTGGCGACAACCTGTTCCGATAACTTCGAGCGCACTTCGGTCGCCGTCGTCAACTTCGCTTGCAACTCTTGCAGTTCCTTCTGCACTTCGTCGAAGCTCATGTAGTCCAACGTATCACTAATGGTCGCTCGAGAGGCCGTTTGGGTACGCTTAGACTTCGCTTCTTCAAGACTGCGCGGCGCGGCCGCGATTCGCGTGGTCCACTGCAAGCGTTGTTTCTGCGCGTCAGAAGCTACTTTTAGGTCCAGCAAAGCCTGTTGATAGAGCTTGATCAGCGGCTCTTTGAACTCAGCAGTTTTTTCAGCGTCGTCCTGAACCAGTTGTTGACGAGCCGCGATAGCTTGCGCAGCAGACTCGAGTGGCGATGGAGCTTGCGCAGGTGCAGCAATCGTTGACGGTGTTGCCTGAGTCGCTGGGACCGGCAAGGGAACTTGGCTACCACCACTGGAACTGCTCGGTGCGACGCCAACACCGAGCGACTGGTTAGCAGGAGCCTCTGCATTGGGAAGCGGCACGGGACCTGGAAGATTTTGAGCCCCTACCGCATTCTGAGGACTCTGCGAAATCTGTGAGTTCTGAATTACTGACGGTGTCAAGACAATCTGCGACTGCGCGCTCAATGAAGGGCCACAAACGAACAGCAGATAAGCTATAACGACATGCACGCGCCGCATAGCAAGTAATTGGCGAAGCCGGCAGCCGCACGTCGATGCGTTCTTCTCATTCATGATCATTCCGTTGCCAATAATTGAGACACCCATAACGAATCGCAAGTTACTCCGTTTCGCGAATTTCACAGCGGTGTCTACTCAAAGTGAGCGTCCCATTGTGCCCTTTTTTCCGGTCCACGTAAGGACCCCCTCGAGCCTTGCATCGGCTATCATTACCGCGAACTTTCATCACATCTTTAGCTCGAAAGCGCGGCATGTCGCTCGCCATTAAAACAACGCAGTTGACTCGAACATTCGGCGATTTCTGCGCGGTCCGAAACGTGAACTTGTCCGTCGACCGAGGTTGCGTGTACGGATTCCTTGGCCCTAACGGAGCAGGCAAATCTACCACGATCAAAATGCTTACCGGAATCTTGTCACCCAGCAGCGGTGTGGTATCGGTACTCGGATTGGATCCGTGGAACCCTTCCGAAGCGATCGAAATCAAGCGTCGAATAGGGGTAGTACCTGAAGGGCTGTCGCTCTTCGAGAATTTGACTGCCCGCGAGTACCTGACCTTCGTCGGTCGAATGTTTTTGATGCCCAAAGAAACCATTCGTCAACGGAGCGAAGAATTGCTTAGCATTCTCGCCCTCGAAGGTGTCGAGAAGAAGTTCACTCTTGAATACTCGCATGGGATGAAAAAGAAACTTGCCTTCGCGGGTGCCTTACTCCCCAATCCCGACCTGTTGTTTCTGGATGAACCTTTCGAAGGGGTCGATGCAGTCACCTCTCGCGTGATTCGTGATCTGCTGGCTAGCTACGCGGCGCGCGGATCCACTGTCTTTGTTACCTCTCATGTGCTCGAGATCGTCGAGCGGATCTGCACACATGTGGGGATTATTGCCAACGGTGAATTGGTCGAGCAGACTTCGCTTGCACAACTGCGTGCAGGTGATTCCCTTGAGCGGAGATTTCTTGAAAAAGTAGGCAGCACGGATACTGAAAGCCAACACCTCAGTTGGCTGGACGATGCGCAAGACTCAAGGGAAGGTAAATCGCTGTGAATTGGGAACAATTGAGAGCGATCTTATGGTTGCGCGCCCGTCTCAGCACCAACCAATGGCGCAAGGCGGGTGTGTTCAATTTTGTGGTGATGATGATCCTTGTGATCAGCCTGCTCGTATTGGCAGGCATTTCATTCTTCCTCGCAATTGGACTGGGTATCTCCCTGCTGCCAAGAGCCACACCAACCATCGTAATGGCAGTCTGGGACATTATGATCGTGGCGCTATTGTTTAGCTGGACGATCTCGCTCTTGGTTGAGGTCCAGCGAATGGAATTGCTCTCCATCGAAAAGCTTTTGCATCTGCCCGTGTCGCTGCGAGACGCTTTCATTTTGAATTACCTCTCGTCCATCGTTTCGTTAAACACCCTTTGCTTTGTTCCTGCTGCACTCGGACTTTGCTTCGCGCTCGCCTACACCCACGGAGTACAACTTCTGTGGCTGATTCCAATTTTACTGAGTTTCATCTTGATGCTAACCGCGGTGACCTATCAGTTTCGCGGTTGGTTGTCGTCGCTGATGTCCAATAAACGTCGCCAGCGATCCGTGATAATGCTCATTACCATCAGTTTCGTAGGACTCGCACAAGTACCCAACGCA
Source organism: Planctomycetia bacterium (assembly GCA_031426595.1). Classification (GTDB taxonomy): domain Bacteria; phylum Planctomycetota; class Planctomycetia; order Pirellulales; family Pirellulaceae; genus Aureliella. The sequence goes on from JANPLP010000524.1 coordinate 3,603, forward strand.
GTGATTCAACTCACACTGCCCGACGACAAGGTGAGACAGAAACAGGTCGCTGAACAGCAAGCTGAACTCACAGCAGTTGCAAACGCACTTTCAAGACAGGAGATTTCTCAACAGGAACATGATCAGCGCAAAGCGGACTTACGGGCAGCCGCGGAGCAAGCCAAAGCGGTGCGAGATGCAAAGTGGCAAGCTAACTTTGAGCGAACCTTAACTACCGTCAATCAGGTGCTGCCTATAGGTTGGATGCCGTACGCCAGCAAGCAATTGATAACTGGTCCGATGTGGCCAGCTGGATTAAGTGGGCTGGCGATGACTCTTATCGGATCCCTTAGCCTATGGCGAGCATACGCTTCAACCATCCGCTTCTACACCGGTAAGTCCAGCGCTTCCAAAGCTCAATCAGTAATCACGCCCGGCACACCTAAGTCGCAGTCAACATCGGAATCTAAGGCGAGCTTCGCGACCAAGTCGAAATCGGAGTTGCGCACATCCCTCGTCGAGCGATCCCTACCGATATTCTCGCAGCGAACATCAGCCATCGCTTTTTGCAGCTTGCAGAATCTCGTTCGCGCACCGGAAGCAAAAATGACGCTGATTGGTCCCGGCATTCTTGCAGTGATGTTTATCCTCATGATCGTTTCGGATCGGACACCGAAGATCATGCCGGGCTTTGAACCGCTTGTGTGGCTCGCCGGACTTAGCGTGCTCACATTCATGTGCATGATGTTAATGATGAATGTGTTCGGCATGGATCGGAACGGGTTTAGATGCTTTGTGTTGATGCCCGTCCAACGCAGGGAAATTCTGCTCGGCAAGAACCTTTCGTTGTTGCCAATCATTCTTTTCATTTCGATCTTTATATCGCTTGGGCTGTACTTTATTGCGCCCGTGGACCCCGTCACCCTCCTGGGGAACAGTTGTCAGTTGGCGATCGCATTTGTG
>JANPLP010000525.1:0-2903 GCA_031426595.1 Planctomycetia bacterium
GTCTGTTCATTCACGATCTGTTTGGGCATCGCTGTGGATGACACAATACACTTTCTGTCGCGTTATCGTGAAGAACAGTTGAATCAGCCCGATCGACGGTTGGCTTTACAGCAAGCATTCCAAGGTGTTGGCACAGGGATGATCATGACCACAATCGTCTTGGTGGCGGGTTTTAGTTCAGTGTTGATCAGTCAGACTCGCGACCATCGCGTGTTCGGTATGCTGGGAGTTATTACCCTGCTGTCGGCTCTGGTATGTGACATGTTTTTGCTACCTAGTTTATTAGCTCACTTTGACAAACCAGCCAAGGCAAAAACGACTGAGTGAGATTAGCTTGCGGAAGTGACAACTTATGAATTCAACTGTATTGCTCGTCGTTGTGTTTGGATACTTTGCGTTATTGTTGGCGATCGCCTGGTATACATCGCGAGGTGCGGGGGAGCACGCTTTCTATTCGGGTGAGCGCAAGAGCCTGTGGTGGATTGTTGCCTTTGGTATGGTTGGAACTTCACTCAGTGGCGTTACGTTCATCAGCGTGCCCGGTGCGGTTTATAAGTCTCAGTGGACTTATTTGCAGGTGGTGATCGGCTATGTGATTGGTTATTGGATTGTGGCGAGCGTGTTGCTACCGCTTTATTACCGTTTGCAACTGGCGAGTATCTACGGTTACTTGCGACAGCGGTTTGGCGAAGTGAGTTACAAATCCGGGAGCGCTTTGTTCATTGTTAGTCGTTTGCTAGGCGCGACGGCGCGTATCTATATCGTGCTGTATGTGATTCATCAGTACTTGCTGGAGTCGATTGGGATTCCGTTTTGGGTGACCAGCAGTGTGGTATTGTTGATGATTTTTCTGTACACACTGCAAGGGGGCGTGAAAACGATTGTGTGGACGGATACGTTGCAAACGTTGTTTATGTTGGCCGCGCTTGTGGGAACAATTTTGTACATCTTGGCTGATCCCGCGATGGCGGATTGGAAGCAGCAGTTGTTGGACAGTGGCATGTTGCAGGTGTTCGATACGGACGTAATGAAAGATCGCTTTTTCTTGAAGCAGATTGTCAGTGGAATCTTCATCACGATTGCTATGACGGGGTTGGATCAGGAGATGATGCAAAAAAATCTGAGCGTGCGGACGCTGGCTGGCGCTCAGAAGAACATGTGGGTATTCAGTGGTGTCTTGCTGCTAACGAACGTATTGTTCTTGTTACTCGGCGCGTTGATCTACTTGAAAGTCGAGCAATTGGGTCTAAAACTGCCGACGAAGAGCGATGATTTGTTTCCGACATTGGCGCTGGAGTATTTCCCAGCTTGGCTGGGCTTGCTATTCATTATTGGCTTGATCAGCGCACTGTTCCCGAGTGCTGATGGAGCGTTGACGGCGCTGACAGCGAGCACGTGTATTGACTTGATCGGAATTCGCGACCGTGATTGGCCTGAATCAAAGCAGATTCGGGTCCGCAAATCGGTGCATATGGGGATCGCGTTTCTGTTTCAAGCGTTGGTGATGTGGTTTTATTGGCGCAGTGATGAGTCGATTATTAAGACCGTTTTGGATTTAGCGGCGATCACTTATGGGCCGTTGTTGGGTTTGTTTTCATTCGGCATTATGACTCGACGAATGACGCGCGAACCGCTCGTTCCAGTGATTTGTTTGACTGCGGCGGTGATTTCTTATCTGCTGCGCACTTATAGCACCGATCTCTTTAGTGGTTACCAGATGGGATTTGAAACGCTGTTGGTTAATGGCCTGCTGACCTTTGCAGGATTGTTTGCAATCAGCACTCCACCTAAGTTGGCAACTGAAGTAAGCAAGTGAACGGTCTACTTTCCAGATTCAAGTAGGGCAATCAAATCGGACAGTTCTTCGGCAGTTAAAAGTTCCAACATCCCCGCGGGCATGATAGAAACGGCACTTGGTTCTTGTCGTTCAATTTCAGCGGTTGCAAGGGTGACTGTTTTGTCGGCGGATAGCTGGAGAACGAGCGACTGGGAGTTGGAAGTGTTCTTTACTAGGCCGTTATAAACTTGGCCATCGAGTGTGAGAACTCGCGTGGGTTGGTAGCTTTGTTCGAGCCGAGCGCTGGGGAACAGGATGGCTTCGAGCAGTGCGCGGCGTGTGCGGCTGCTACCGATACGTGTTAGTTCGGGGCCGATTTCGCCGCCTACGTAGCCAAGGCGATGGCAGTTGCTACAGGCAGTCTTGCTGCTGCGAAACAGTTGCAAGCCGCGGACTGGGTCGCCGGGGCCGAGCTTTGCGAGCAACTTATCGACTTGTGCTTCAACGTCTTCGGGAGCGCGGCTAAGTTGTGCGATGGCTTTTTCGGTCAACCCTTTTAGTTTGTCGCCGCGATTGCGATAGAGGTTCAGTAGCTGGTCCATGGAGAGTGTCTTGGCAGAGGGGAGTTTGGGGAGCGCAGTCAGCATGGCTTCGTCGAGTTCTTCATTGCCGAGTCGATGAATGGCTTCGACGGATACGAACAGGTCACGAGGTGGTTGGTTCTTGAGATTTATGAGTAGTTGGTTGCCTCCGCGGGGGCTCAGTTTCACCCGCTTGAGTGCGGCAGTAGCCGTTGGAGTATTCATTGCATCTTGGGCTTGAAGCGCGTTAAGCAAAGAGTTCTCGAGATCTTGATCCTGCGGATCCGTACCGCTTGGGAGGGCGGCCAAGAGTTGCAGACGCTCACTATCGGATTCAGAGTGCTTGGCGAGGCTCAGAAGCGAATCTTTGATAGGAGTTGCATCGGAGAGGTCGAGACTTGTTAACGTTTTCAGTAGTTGATTGCGTGTTGATGGATCAGCATTTTGCAACCATGCTGCTATAGGTTGGTGCCAATCGGGCGTCAGTCTTCCGCCGGAGTACATATCGATCAGTTGAATCAGGTTGGACTGGGTGGAGGGTATAG
>JANPLP010000526.1:0-2340 GCA_031426595.1 Planctomycetia bacterium
TGCCACCCAAATACGATCAAACCGAAAATTAAATTTGGACAAAGCACTAGAGCGAGGGCGAGTAATACAACGCGTGTTGCAACTGGCAACAAGAAGCGTGAAGTTGGGTGGCTCATAGTCGATGCACTTGGAGGTTGTCAAATGAAGTTAAGGTTTGAGCAGTGTACCAAATCAGGACCCGTTGCAGCGATCCAAGCAGGTGTACGGGGCTCACTCAGAATCACCTCAAACAAAGTGAGGGCGGGACTCCGGCTGAACGTTCTCAAGTCGCGACCTTTGTGGTGCCAAGTAACTCTGATTCGTCGGGGATTCTTACTGCCACTACCTTTGAGCTAGGCGTTGGATCGATAATTTCGCCACCCAGACACGACCGAAGGCTTGGACCTCGCTCACGCTCGCTGCGCTGCTTTGTTGCTGCAGATCCCGGTCGAGTACCGCGACCTTTTCGAGCATCCGACCTTTCGCTCCGCGATAGACTAACCAATAAATCTCCGCTGCATTTTCTTGTTCAGGAAGGGGGGGCGAGTTCTGTTCAGGGGACTGGGGCACGGAACTGAATATCTGCTCAGCCCACAGTTCTGCGTCCGCTAGCAACGCAGTCACCGGAGCAAGATCGCCGGCGGAATCGCGAACCTGGTAGACCCCGCCCAGCGGAAAGGCGAGGTATTCGGCAAGCTCACTTTCCAGCGGGAGGGTGACGTTCGTCGCTTCAATCAACCCACTTGAACACAGCACTCGTTCGCCGGGTTCGATCTGGTGGCTCAGCCATGCGGCCGCTCCGCGCCAGTTCTCGCCACGCAACTGTCCGACCAAGTATCCCTGTCGCCAAATGCCAACTGAACCTTGGCTGAACACAACCGCAACGGCCACCGCCACGAGCGTAACTCCACGCAGATACGCTAGGTGAACCCGCTTCAACTCCATCGCTCCGACAATGACGAGCGGCAATGCGCTGGCGATCACAAAGCGTCGATGAAACATGGGTGCGATTTCGAATGCCGCTAACGTCCAAGCCAATAACCACGGGCCGAGCATCGCGCACCACCACAGCCAGCGCGCACCTTGTGCGTTATCACTTGATTTCGTGCCATCTCGCAGTTTCCGAATGGGCCAGCATCGATCGATCAACACTGCGATCAGAATGGGTGAAAGAATTGCTAACACTGGAAACATGGCGAGTCCATTAGCGAGCGAAGTGTCGCTGGCGAAAGAGGCCCATTGCGCGCGACGTTGCCAGACGGGCGCGGCGATGGACACCACCGGTAAACAAGCTATCGCGACTGCGCTGCCAGCGACGAACCAGGATATAAGGGACTTAGCATTGTGACGCTCCGTCGTAATAGGTTGTTCTGGCCGAGCGACCAGGACGGCGCAGCCGACTAGCCACTGGCATCCGACAGGGAGCAGCGCCGTTAAGTGAAGGTAGACGCTTACGATCGCCAGCATCGTCCATCCGCCGACCAGCCAAACTTGCTTCGTCCTCGACTGGTTGGTGCCCATCGGTGCTCGAGCAGTCTGTTGCAGTGAGACGACACAGTACCAACCGGCTAACGTGATTAACTGGACAAGCGCGTAAGGCCGTGCTTCGGTGGCATAGAACCATTGCAAACGGTCGACCACGATCCAAGCCACTACACCGATCACGAACAGTGGTCCCGGCGGCTGGTTCGTTGAGAAACGAGCACTTTGCAAAGAGGAAGAGGGTGATGAGTCTTCGGTTGGCGGTGCAACTCTGGGAACGGCGTTGAACAGGCGAACGACTAAAAGGATCGCACCCACCCAAGCGACAATGGACAGTGTTCTAACAATCCAGTCGGTCGAGGGACCAAGTGTCTGTGCTATGGTTGCGACAGTCCAAAAATAGAGTGGGGTCTGATTTCCGGCGGCCGCCCGCGAGGCGATCTGCCGCCACGAATCGCCACGGATGGACCATGAGGTGTGGAGTTCATCAAGCCACAGAGATTCGCTGAGTGCGTTTGCAAGGACAGCGCTTGCTAGACCGGTCAAGCAAAAGCCCGCTGTGGCAATCATCCAGAAGTGCGGGTTTCGCAAAACTAAGCTCCGCGGACTTGACTTAAAGGACTGAACGTTGTGCAATGTAAACCTTGGGGAGTAATATAGTTAGAGTAGTCGGTGGATGCTGTGGAAAAATCAGCCCTCGACGCTCGTCTTGAACCGATCTTTTCTATTGCAGTTGCGGGCTTGTCTAGCCATCCGCGGCCCTGTGCCGGCGGACGATTAGAAACTCTGTAACGAAGGAAGCTCCTCATGTCGCTAGCAAAACTTCGTGGAACTCGTCGCGTGCGCGTGTCTCGCGATGGATTTACGTTGTTGGAAGTC
>JANPLP010000527.1:0-2858 GCA_031426595.1 Planctomycetia bacterium
GCCAACTTCATTCGACTCTAGTGCCAGCGTTTGATTCGGATTGGCACGGCCATCGGGCTGCACGGCTGCAGCTTCACCACCCCAGATCAGCTTAGCACCGCTCTCGCCGAATCGTTGCCAGCGACGCACGGTCAACTCCGTCGGTGTGCCATCTGTGTTCGCATCCCAACCTTCCATCGGATGAATGCACCAGCGGTTCCCGACCGTCTTGGAACCCAGTCGAATGGGCGCAGCGAGCGGCGAACCTTCTGCGGCCGACATCACGCTATCATCACAGGGAAGCGCAACACCCAATTCAGTCAATCGTTCGCGGAATCTCGTAACGTTCTTAAGTTGAGCCACCTTAACGAATTTGGTTGCTTGCGTTTCCGACATGAAGTGCACTAAGTTTCTGGTTCTAGAGTCAGCTGGACATGAGATAATCGAAAAGTGCGGCGAGAACCATCAGCATAAAACTCGACAGTGACCGCCCGCTTGGGTCCATTGCCACTCGCCTCTGTGATTCTTCCGCTGCCGAACTGTGGATGCGAAACAACACTGTCCGGTTTAAAAGCTGACCAGTTCCGCAGACCGTTCTCAGAATCAACCAGTGCGGCAGCAAGTTGCGACCCTAGCTTAACTCGCTTTCCAAGTTTCGCCAGCCGCTTCTTCAATTCGTCCGCTGGCAATTGGCAAGCATCATCGAAATCAATCGAACCATCTGCAAACTCGTCAGCAGCACTCGCCTGGCTAAAGTCCTCTTGGCTGAATTCGTCTTCGAATCCGGAACTGCCATGATAATATTCTTCCAGATTTTCAGTATGATCCACCACAGACATCTCAGCACGCGGTAATTCCATGAGAAAGGAACTGGGAACTCCCGACCCTTGATTCCCAAACCCACGACTTTTCGCGCAACTGAGTTGCAGATGATCCTTTGCACGGGTAATTCCTACAAACAACAGCCGACGCTCTTCTTCAATCGCATGAGGATCCTCTTTCGATCTTGCATGCGGCAAAATGTTCTCTTCCACCGCAATCACAAATACAATCGGAAACTCCAGCCCCTTGGCAGCATGCAAGGTCATCACAGTCACCATGTCGCTATCGGTCTTCAAGCGATCCGTGTCAGATTGCAGCGCGGCATACTCCAAAAAAACTTCCAACGCCGGCCGCCCTTCCTCCTGGTCTTGATCCAATTCATTGGCTTCGGCCAGCAATTCGTCCAGGTTCACCGACAGTTCATGAGCATCAGCTTCACCGGCTGCGGACTTGGTCAAAAACTCTCGATACTGAGTCAGATGGATGGTGGCTTGAATCAATTCCAATAACGACCCGCGTGCCAGGATGCTTAACTCATCGTAGATCTTTAAGAATCCCGCAATCGCTGAACTCGCTCGCTTCGCAAAGCTGTTTGACTGAACCGCCGAACGGCAAGCATCCAGCATGGAGACTTTGCGTCGCGCCGCCAGCTCAGCCAACGCCTCGATCGTCTTCTTGCCGATCCCGCGCGGCGGTGCGTTGATTGCCCGCACCAACGCGATGTCGTCCGCCGGATTGTTGATCAGCAGCAGGTAAGACACTAAGTCCTTGATCTCTTTGCGCAGATAAAATCGAAATCCGCCGATCAACTGATACGCCATCTGCCGACGCAGCAAGGCTTGCTCTATCAATCGCGATTGCGCATTGGTTCGGTACAGAATCCCAACGTCTCGCAAGTGATAATCGCCCTCGTTCACGAACGCTGCGATCTGATCCGCCACGTCTTCCGCTTCTTGACGAGCTGTCTGGTAGATCCCCAAGCGTACCGGACGCCCGCTCTCGCGAGACGGCACTAACACCTTTTCTTTACGGAATTCGTTGTTGCGAATCAAACAATCCGCCGCAGATAAAATCTCCGGCGTACTGCGGTAATTTTGCTCCAACCGAATGATTTTCAGATCCGAGTAGTCGCGCTCTAAATAAGCAGTGTTTTTTAAATTCGCCCCACGCCACCCATAAATCGATTGATCAGGATCCCCAGTCGCCACTAAATTTGGATGATCAATGCATAGATGCCGAACGATCACGTACTGCGCGAGATTTGTGTCTTGATACTCGTCGACCATCACATAGCGGTAACGAGCATCCAGTTGCTGTCGCAAATCGGGGCTTGAACGCAGCAAAGTGGCAACATGCATCAGAATGTCATCAAAGTCGACTGCGCCGCACTTGATTAACTTCTGTTGATAGAACGGATAAACTTGCGACACCGAATGTTCGTCGCTCGACAGCGCTTCGGCTTGAAGAATTTCTGGCGTTACCAAGCGGTTTTTAAAATAGCTTATTCGACTTGCTAGCTTACCGATCGACGTGTGCGACATGTCGAATTTGGCTTCAGCCACCGCCTCTTTCAATGCCGCTTCGGAATCTTGCACGTCGTAGATGCTAAAGCCTTCGGGCAACCCAACCAGCCGCGCATAACGGCGCAGGAGACTTACACAGAAACTATGAAACGTCCCCAACCAGACATCATCGTGTCCGACCAACCGCTTTAGTCGGCCTCGCATCTCCTGAGCGGCCTTATTGGTGAAGGTCAAACCGAGGATCGAGGTCGGACTGATTCCCTGCTCGATCAGGTAAGCGATGCGATGCGTGATCACGCGCGTCTTACCGCTACCCGGTCCAGCCAACACGAGCAACGGTCCATCGATATGGGTTACCGCCGCCACTTGCGTCGCGTTCAATCCTTGAATCAAAACTGAATCAGTTGTGCTCATTGCGTTGGCTGGTTGCTAGCAAAATGAAGTGTTTAATATGCCGTCGTCAATCCGAAAAGTTTGACCTGAGTTTGCGACAGTGGAGTAGGATCATGGAATCACTATCGTTATACTCTTTGC
>JANPLP010000528.1:0-4008 GCA_031426595.1 Planctomycetia bacterium
ATTCGGTCGAGGGGCGGCTCGACTCGGGCGAAGGTGGAGCGCCGCCACATCCGCAGCCGACCAGCAGCACCAACACCGCGATGCAGGGTCTCATCGAAGGAGTACGTCGGCAGCACGCCGTTCTTCCTCGCGACGTTTCGCTCCACGCACCAAACGCATCGCCAGCGGCCGAAATGGCTGCAGCTACTTGTTCGGAGCTCGCTGCATTGCCCTCACAAGTCAGTGAATCGTCAACTGGCGATCGACGCTCGAAGCTGTCCCCGCTGCCGCGTTGCCACTGGTCTCCGATCAGCAACGCAGCTTCGAAGGGCAATTGAGCGTTCGGCGAAATATTTTGGGAGTCGAGCATCTGCTGTGGTCCTGCCGGTTGAAGGGGATGATGGCCTTCGGATTGTGCAAGCTCAAGTGTATCGGAAGCATGTAGAGCTCGAAACTCGTCTGCTGGCTTCTCGTCTAAACGCTTCTCTTCTGCTGGCTTCTTTTGCGGGATGCTCGGTGTAGCTTGACTAGTCCTGCGTCGACCGCGTCATGCGGCTTAGAACCAGACTTCGAAACCAGCGGGTAAAGCGAGAGTCGTGTTGTCGATTGAAAACACCGCGCGGAATGTAGAACTGGTTGGTTCAACCACGGGCGCGACGTAGAGAACTTTGGCGGAAAGTGTCGCATTCACCGGCGCAGCGGCTCGCAGATTCCGCGTGTCGCCAGCAGCGATCGTATTAAACAGCGAAATGGGGAGGTGCATTTCGACTTCCAATTGATCGAGCTGAGCGACATGTATCGCGACTTGAGTTGGGTCGATTGTGTTACCAAGGCCAGCATGGATCTGGATGATACGCCCGTCAAACGGTGCATGCAGAGTGCGTTTGCGCAGTTGTTCCTCGGCGAGCACTAATTGAGCTTGGGACTGCTGTTGTTCTTCGAGGCGGAGTTGGTAGTTCGCGGCGGCTTGATCGAAATGATTCTCTTTGGCTTTCACCTCGAATTCGTTCGATGCATTGGCGTGCAGAGCGATGCGGGTGCGAGTCAGTAATGTCTGAGCTTGTTCCATGGCAAAGCGAGCTTGGTCGACGGCCCCATGTGCGTCTGCAGCGGCTCGCGCGACGGTCACTGCCGCTTGGGAAGCACTATCGTCGATCGTAATAAGCGGAGCGCCGGCTCTAACCCAATCGCCTTCCCTTACATGGATCGCCGAGATCGTTCCTTGCTCAGTCGTGCGCAATGATGCGTCCATTTTCGCTTTAGCAATCCCTTGGAGGAAAGCGCTGGGCGCCTCGGTGACAACGGGCTGGGCGACGGGCTGGGCGACGGTTGTCGGATCGAGCGGACCTACAACTGGCAACTCCTGGTCGGCTGATCTTCGCGCCATGCGCTCCAATTGATCCGCACTTTCAGAATCAACGGGCGACTTGAGATCAGTTGCGTGCACCGGAGTGGTGGAGGGGAAAAGCGAACTCAGCGATAGAAAGGCTGCGACCGCAATGATCGCAAATAGGCACGCCATTACTGTTCGTTGGTTCAACTTGAGACCCTGAAGTGGACCTTGAATTGAATCGAAGATTGAACTGCGCAGTGACATGGAGGACCTCATTAAATGAAGCTAATTAGCAAGAATGCCGGTGATAAATTTATAAGTGTTGCGAGCGACCCAGCCGCCGATGGATTCGTATTTGCGACCAACCAGAACAAATGCACGAGCCTCTTGTTGGGCATGTTCGCTGGCAAGCGTCGGAACGTTGATTTGCAATTGGAAGAGCGATTTGGAAGTGAGTCCCGTAACCGGATCGATGAAGATCTTGCCTTCGCCGTTGGTGGTCAGCGACAAGTCTTCGAACTCCGACGCACTGGCTGGAGCAACGGAATGAATCGTGCCTTGGTAGTTCGTGGATGCGCGATCAGCGGTGCGTACACTGACGGTCGATCCAACTCGTAAGTTTGCGGCTTGCAGTTCTGCTTCGTCGAGCCAAGCGCGCACGATAGTTGGTCCAGCTACCAGTTTCGCCACAGGGTCACCCGGGAAAACGAAGGTCCCGACCGATCGCTTGGGTAGCACAAAACTGAGTCGCCCTGCATGTGTCGCACGCACGGTGAGTTCCTCTGTGACCGACCGCGCTGCGGCCGCAGATGCTTGACGTTGCAAAGCCGCGGCTTGCCGTTTTTTACCTTCGGTCACATCCACCCGGCTGACGAATCGCGCATTGCGAAGCATGGCGTTCGCAGCGATCGACTCGGTGTGCGCGGCAACTTCGGCATCCTTATTATGAATCATCACCAATGGTTGACCGGCAACGACATCAGATCGCGGTTCGGCAAACACGGCTTGAACAATGCCGGGTGTCTTGGCGCGCAAAAGCGTCGCTTGTTCAGCGGAAACAATACCCTCGATTAGCAATCCGCTGGGAACTGGGATGCACAGCAGCACAAGTGGCACGCCGATGGCTAGACCGTAAGCCACCTTACGGGCTCGCGGGCGAACGCATTCTGTTTCAGGCGAATGTAGCAAGTACTTATGCAGCTTGCGAGGGATCATATAGAACGAAGCGCCGAGTTGAAACGCGCCGACCGCGAGTCCCAGCAACTGGAAACGATCGGCGAGCATCAGTGGAATTGTGATCATCAGTGTTGTTGCGTACGCCGTTGATAGCACCCCGTAAGAGATCAGAATTGCCCGCTCCTTCGCATCGGCTGCTCTTGAGGCGAGCTCTAATCCCAGTGTGTAGTGCTGGAGCGTGTTCAGCGTCTCGCGCGACGCACGTGATCGCAAATTAGGAATGCCCAGCATGTCGCTGAGAATAAAATAGCCGTCGTACTTCATCAGCGGATTGGCATTGAAGAAAACGGTCGCCACCCCCGCCATGAAGATTAACTGATACGCGCAATTGCCGATAAACGAATCGGGAGCAAAGGCCCAAATGAAAGTGGCTGGAATGGCCACGATCGACTCGAAGTACATGCCGCCCAGCATGACTACGATACGCTGACGGCGTTTGGGGAAGCTCCAGGCACTCGACGCATCCACGTAAGCGAGTGGTATGCCTGCCATGAGTTTGCAGCCCATCTCCGGAATCCGGCCGCCATAATACTTGCAAGCGTAACCGTGACCGAGCTCATGCCACACTTTGAGTGCCACGAACGTCAGCGACATGAACATCAGATTCTTAATCGCCAGCAAACCGTTCAGCGGCTGAACGAAATCCGACCATTTGTTCACAACGATCGCCGCCGCCAAGCATCCGAGCAAGATCCAAATTATCAGGGCTGCACTGGTGAATAGAAAACGGACTCGGCCGACAGTCCGGTCAAGGAACTTGTCAGGGTTCGAAAGCGGAATGGTTACGAAAAGAAATCCCAGCAGCTTGGCTCGCTTTGCATCTGCCGTTTTCTGCTTGAAGCGATTAAATAGTGCTTTCCCATCGTGCCGTGATGTGGCGAGCAAACCGAGCGAATTGAGGCGTGATATAAACTGAAAAAAATCCGCTTCATCCTCTGATTTCAGATGACCTTCATTGACAGTGAGTTGGAACGCTTGCTCGAGCGTCCGGGCATCGCTTAGGCAGGCAGCAACCCGATAGTCGGTCAAGCTTAAGCGATGCGACTGAAACGACACAGGATCATAGATGACATAGGCCGGTTCGCCTTTGGTCATTTGTCGTGTGATCTGCAAGTCGCTGCGCAGGCCGGTGTGCAGGTCGCGAAAGCTCGCAAATGGATCAGTAGTAGGAGATGCGGTTGTCACAGGGTGCTCACTACATCCAGAATCCAGCGCGGCCGTACTCAAAAACGCGATGCAAAAGAATCCAGGGAATCGGTTTCCATCCGGTGTGGGTTCTCGCGGTGCCTTCCATACCTTGTCGGAAGAAATCAGCATCTCCATCGACATCAGCCGTCGCGACAAAGACATTCTTCCCATCAACCAGCTCGGCCGAACCAGCAATGCTGCTGATCGTGTAGCGCAGACCGCGAGCCGGGTTGGATGCAGGTGCAAAAGATCCGGTTTGTTTTTGTGTGAAG
>JANPLP010000529.1:0-1708 GCA_031426595.1 Planctomycetia bacterium
ATTGCATCACGCTCACAAACACGGGCTTGTGCATCGCGACGTCAAGCCTGGTAATATTCTCATCGATAAATCCGGCAACCCTTTCCTGGTCGACTTCGGTTTAGCATTGAGCGAAGAGTCGAAGGAACCGGGGGCTCGATACGTTGGCACTCCAGCCTACATGAGTCCGGAACAGGCCCGAGGCGAGGGGCATCGAGTTGATGGCCGTAGCGACGTTTTTAGTCTTGGCGTTGTTTTGTATGAGATGTTAACGCGGCGACGTCCATTCAGAGCCTCGCATCGCGACGATATTTTACAACAGGTTGCAAGCTACGAACCGCGGCCTGTGCGACAGTACGACGAGAAGATTCCTAAGTCGCTGGAACGCATCTGCCAAAAGGCGATGGCTAAGCTGGCGACGGAGCGATACCAATCGGCGTTTGATATGGCAGAGGACTTGCGCTATTTTCTTTCGACTAATGAAAAGACCGTACAAACGACTTCCGCAGTTGCAACGGAATATCGAAAAGAGTCCGAAACTGGAGTCACTCGTAAGAATCCACCGTCCGCTCCCGCTGCTTACGATCTCTCACAAGGGCAAGCTTCGAAGTTCGAATCGGCTTTGCCTGAGCCAAGCCAACCGCAAACGCCAAGTTCACGACGACTGTCGATCGTCCCCAAAGGTATTCGCTCCTTCGATTCACACGATGCAAGTTTTTTCCTGGACTTGGTCTCCGGTCCACGCGATCGAGACGGATTGCCGGAGTCGATTCGTTTTTGGAAGACGCGTCTGGAAGAACTTGAGCGTGAACGCACGTTTCCGATTGGATTGATTTATGGCCCATCTGGATGCGGGAAGTCGTCGCTTGTCCAAGCGGGAATAGTGCCTCGCCTGATGCCGCATGTTCGAAGTGTCTTTGTGGAATGCAATGCCGAAGACACCGAGAGCAGAATTTTAACGGCGTTGCAAAGACGTTTTCCGACGTTGCCCCGACCGGTCGCTCGTCGAATTAGTCAAGATGATTCGTAACGGCTACGGTCCTTCGTCGGGCAGCAAGGTTCTTATCATCCTTGATCAATTTGAGCAGTGGTTGCATGCCCATTCGACCGACACTGCAGGAGATCTGATCCAAGCGCTTCGCCAATCGGATGGCTCGCGGGTTCAGACTTTGATCATGGTACGTGACGACTTTTGGATGGCCATGACGGGTTTCATGCGTGAAGTCGAAGTCCGTATTTCAGAGGGTCAAAACGCAGCAGCCGTCGACTTGTTTCCTGAGCGGCATGCTATCCATGTGTTGGAAGCGTTTGGTCGCGCCTTCGGAACGTTGCCTCAACCTCCAGAGGAATATTCGGAAAGTCAAAGAGCCTTTTTGCGTCAAGCAGTCAAGGAACTGTCCAACGAAGGGAAAGTCATCTGTGTCCGCTTGGCTTTGTTCGCCGAGATCATGAAGAGTAAACCTTGGACTCTTGAATCCTTGAAGCAAGTTGGTGGGGCCGGTGGCGTTGGTCTGAAATTCTTGGAAGAAACATTTAGTGGTGTCTCAGCGCCGCTGACCTATCGCTATCACGAAGAGGCAGCACGAAGGTCGCTTCGCCTTCTGCTACCTGCGACTGGCCAGAGTATTCGCGGCCACACTAAGACGAAAGAGGAATTGAATATCGCCTCGGGGTACCCAATCGGATCCAAAGACTTTGAAGAGTTGATGACGATTTTGGATACCGAAGT
>JANPLP010000530.1:0-3343 GCA_031426595.1 Planctomycetia bacterium
GAAGATGTTCGTACGTAGATATTAGAACGCCGCCGATAACAAATAAAGGATTAGATTGTGCGGGAGTGGGCTTGAGAGGAAGAGATTCTTCAGAGGGTGGCGTTGGATTTTGGGCCGAAGGATGAGAGGAGTCTCGAGGGGATTACTTCACATTCGTGGCGGTGTTGGTAACGGTACAGTCTTGCTGTAGATCAGGACTGGAAGTTTTTCGTCGCTTTGAATGGGCATCCAAGTCGATGGTCTTTAGTAGATTCGATTCTATGATCTCGTCAAATTGAATTGATTACAACGTTCTTAGCTTCGAATGTTGAGCACGGACAGTCCTTCCACGCAGAACGAACGCATGTCGTCCAAAGTTAAATCGATTGACCAAAAAGACGACTTCACCATGACCATCTTCGCCCGGCGTCACGCTCACGATCCGATGATTTCCGATCGCGATACGAAAGACGTAGGGCGACAGGTACTTCAAAGAGAGCCGTCCGTCTCCGACGGCTTGCGAATTGACGATCCAGGCTTTGGACCAGACTTCGTCGGGGATCTGGTCAAGCAAGCCGCATATTTTTGAATGAGTCTAAGATTGACGCCCGCTTCGAGAAGATGAGTCGCATAGCAATGGCGCAGAGTGTGGGTACTGATTCCACGTTGATCCCATTGAAGTTGTTCGAGGACGACTTTGATGACATTTTGGACCGAAGATTGGCTCATCGGCTTGGTTGCCGTCTTGGCTTGTTTATGGTTTCTTCCTTCCGCGGGAAATATTAAAGTCGGATTGTGATGAGTCGCGTAAAACTCTCTGAGCGCCAAGAGTGTGGACTCCGGAAGTGGTACTGATCGGTCCTTAGCGCCCTTGCCACGGTGAATATGGACAAGCATACGTTTGGAATCGATATCCGAGACTTCGAGATGGAGAGCCTCTTGGAGTCTCAGTCCGAGGTTATAGATGGTGGTGAAGAAGCATCGCATGGCAGGCTTCTCGATCACTTTGAGGAGTATTTGAACTTCGTCGATCGTGATCACGGTCGGGAGTTTAAGCTCTTGCTTGACCCGGAGAAATCGAAGCGTTGGCCAATCGCGTGGGCACGTCAACTGGAAGAAGCGTTTGAGACCGCAGTGGGCGACGTTGATGGAACTGCTTTCGAAGTGCTTCTGATTCCTGATGAATAGAAAGTAATTCCTGAGATCATCTTCGGTGGCAGTATCTGGTTGACGCCGTAGAAATTCAGTGAATTTTCGCAGGGCTCTGACATACGCTTGTTGCGTTCGATCTCCGAGGCCTTTAAGCTGTAGATCCTGTTTGAACCTGATAGCGATTGGTGAAAGAGGGTTGTTGTCTTTGGGCACAGTGGACATCCTTATGAATGGAATGTCAGCGTCTGCGATGCAGAAAACGGGCATCGAGAAACAGTCGCCGACGACAGGAAGCCACTGTGTTTCAAAGATAGCCATACGCAACCTTTCAGGTTGCACACATGCCCAAAAGAACAATAAACCTAGAACTGCCGCGCTAGCGGCTTACTTGAACAATCCATTGCATAGAGCCGCGTCCGCACGGTTCCTGATGGATACTTTACTAGCTGCGGCCCGATGAATGGAAACGTTCGCCAAACGAGTCAGACCTATGGAATCCGCCTACGTACTTGATCCATCTCGAACACTCAGTTCTGGATCGTTTGGAGCCGAACACGCAATAACCGAATTGCTCATCATATCGACGTTTAATCACGGCGCATCGCGTTTGGAGTATCGAACTATCGACGAGGAATTTCGCGTTGCTGAAATCATTGATGAACAAGCCTTTGAGTTCTCTGCACTGCCCGAATCCACACGAGTCCCAATTTTCAAACATCTGCAAACAATCTTCGATGTTTATCCTGGATCAGCCAAAAATAGATATCTGAAGGTTGGGACATCCTTGGCAACAGCTCGATGTGAAATCTCCAGTGACAACTAGAACGCGACCATCACTGTGGTGCAGCCTTTTCCACTGACCACCGAGCTACACTCCGCAATGAGTCGATACTGGCGAACGCGTGCTTCAAATCAAGGAGCCTGCGCTTTGCTAAAATACTACCTGCAGCGATTCTCGCTGAAACGCGTGGACTTGGCGAACAACGCGGTGAACCCAATCCGCCGATAGCGTCATTACTTACATCAACATCAAACGCGGCGTCTAGATTACCTCGGTCGTTAGTCGGTCAAAACATGCCACAAATTCGGAGAACATGCGATGACGACTAACGTCGAAAACTCCGATTCGGCCAGTTTGCAAGATCCGCCGCACTCGTTAGCTCTTCGCGGAGCGCTAATCGGAGCAATCGTCGGTTTGATTCCTGTCTGGCTAATCGTAGGCGGGGCATATGATCCTAACGTAACTGATCATTCGCCAATCTTCCCAGCCGCTGTAGCAATCACATGCGGCTTTGCATGTTTTGTATTCTTTGTATTCGTCGTCATCGGCGGGATGAACGGGACGTTCATGAAACGGTAATGGAAATATCGACCACACTCACCTACCCACCTCCCAATTTTGCGAACCTTCGGTCTCGCTTGATTCATGATCAGAACTACCGACGAACGATGCGATCGGCATCGGGGCCGAATTCCTAATGGCCACTTTCCGCACAACTGACCATTAGCTAGTTCACTTTGGCAAAACCGTCCTTTACCCGGTACGTCTTGCTTGTTTTGGCCTTTAGCCGGCGATAAAATGTCATTCCAGGCTCTTATGAGCCAAAAATAACGGTTAAGAACTAGTTCGTCCATCAATCATGAAACTTGAGCATCCACTCGCAGGGCTGATTGATCGCTGTCAGACCATCTGCGTTCGGGAATGCTGCGGCGTGGACGCCTACGATTTCTCGCCGATTCATATTGCATCGTTCCTCATTATGTGGCGCGGCGAGGTCGATCAATCAGAACTCTCAAAACTTAGACAACAGATAGTAGCACTACGCGAAGATTTCGGAGCGAGTGGCCGCCTTGGATGTGGTGTTACAATCGAGGGCATGAATCAATCGATGACTGGGGCGGACGTTGACGAATTTGCAAGTACGCTGCTGGCCAACATTGACTACGCGCTTGAAATCGTCGCGCGACAAGCCGCGGGTAATGTCCGGTAGCCACCTCGAAGTTCTGGACGCGACATATAGTTTCAGGTATCGTGACAACGTATTCGGAAATCACCCTGAACGGATGGACGAACCAAGAAATGCACGCGAGTTGCGGGTCGCGCGTTTCCTGATGGTGAGATCACTGCCGCAACCACGTGATTTCAGACGTTCGACCTGCATGCCAATTGCACTTATACATACTTGATAGGTAAGCGAATCGCGAAGCGACC
>JANPLP010000531.1:0-8498 GCA_031426595.1 Planctomycetia bacterium
CCCGAAGTGCAAAAGCGAGTTATTCGAACTCTCTACGATCTATCTACCTTTTTCTATCGTTTGCTGTGGGGACCACATATCCACCATGGGCTATGGAGCGGAAATGAGTCTCCTCGCGTCGCGCAATTGCAATTGACTGAGCAAATGGCGGAGCTAGCGGGTATTCGAGGTGGTGAGCGTGTTGTAGATGTTGGTTGTGGAATGGGTGGCTCCAGCATTTGGCTTGCCAAGCATCGAGGCTGCCATGTCACCGGTGTAACGATTAGTTCTGTTCAGCGAACTTGGGCGACAACGTCCGCTGCGCTGTCTCGGACCACACCCCGACCAAACTTCTTGCGCGAAGACGCTGAGGAAGTTCAGTTCGAATCTGCCAGTGTCGATGCGGTGTGGAGCATCGAGTGTACCGAGCACTTATTTGACAAACCGGCGTTCTTCAAGAAAGCAGCGACTTGGTTAAAGCCCGGTGGACGTGTCGCCATCTGTGCTTGGTTGTCAGGCGACGACGAACTCGCCTCCGAAACGCAGCGGCTCGTTTACGAAGTGTGCGAAGGATTCTTCTGTCCCTCACTCGGTACTCAAGCCGACTATCGCCAGTGGTTGACCGATGCGGGGCTGGAGATGCGTTCGACCGACATCTGGACCAAACGCGTCCTCAAGACTTGGGAAATCTGTCGCGATCGTGTTGCAGCGTCAAAAGTAAGATGGTTAGCTAAAGTTCTTGGCCGCGATCATGTGATGTTTCTCGACCGCTTCGACGCGATTCTAGAGGCTTACCGAACCGGCGCTATGGAGTACGGTTGCTTCGTAGCAGTGAAGCCGACATGAGGATGAAAATCTCTCCTCCACTTGAAGTAGCGACAGCTTTGATTCCAAGCTCTCGAATGCAGCCAACCGTCGTGGTTCCTGTGCAATTGCACCGCGGCTTAGTCTCCGTTAATGCAGGTAATATGTCTGGCGCTGCAACTCATTTGCGGTGCCCCGGCTCTCCTGGTTGTAAGGGAAAAATCCTCCGAAGCGAGAAATTCGACCAAGCAACGTCTACCGGTGGATGCCGCATTGTTCGCAAGGCTACCGGTTTTCTCATTGTTGGCTTTGGTCCGCAGGGCTGCTGGACCCATTGAGTGACGAAAAAACGCGTACGTTCAGTTGGAGAAGATTCGCAAGCCGCTAAAGGCAGTGCCCAGTCCCTCGCTCGATAACTCAGCCAGTGAATCGTGTGTCAAGTCACTCAACTCCGGGGACTCGAGCTCATTCGTCTGAGTTTTTGGCTGTTTGACTAGCAAAGAACCTTGATCGACTCGAACAGTTGTGAGCAGAGCGAGCACGGTGAAACTCTGAGCGGAGATGACGGAAAGAGGTCCAGTCAACATCCATGCAAGCAGGTGCAGCATCGACAATTCCGCCGGCGTCTGGCGACCAATCAGCCACGCTCCCAAGCCTGCCCCCGCGACCAGAGCGAGCAGTTTGCTTACCGACCAGCAATCATCGAAGACCCAACGATAAGCGACCCAACTACATAAGCATCCGGCAGTCAGTACAAACATGACTTGTGTCAGTAGCATCGGTGGCGACTCGATGCGTGGCATGGCATAACAAACAAATGCACACAGAGTCGTTAGTAGGGCGAGATCCCACAGCGTCCATTGCTGATAGCGTTTTAGTCGGTCGTCAACTGTCGAAACAGTTTGCGCGGAGAAATCGAATTGCACAGTCAACCAACCTGCGGCGAACAATAAAACTGCGAGCAAGCTACACTCGGCTGCAACGAGGCTGGTCAGCTTCTCCAGAGCCACTTGGCTGATCCAAACATACACGCTCGCCACCACCGCAAAAGCACCGCTCCCACGTCGCACATTGCCCGCTGCAGCGCCCATCAAAAAGAGGCTCGCCCAAAGCATCCCCAGTATTGTCGGTTGCAGCCAATCTGGCGGTGACCAAACCCAAGTGCTGATCATCGTGATTGCAACGATCGCTGCTGCTAGTCGCGTGCAAGCGCCGGTTGGTAGCCGTGCGCGGGACGTTCGATGGGTTGCGATAGCGTCGAATTCGAACTCATCTTCCAGCAAAGCATCGATGGTCATAAGGCGATATCAACATCGTGAGAAAGTTCAGGGCTCGATGTGCTGCCCGCGAAGTCGCTGATGGGAAACACTTTGTTCCAGCCTAATCGCACACCGCGGGCTTTCGCCAGGCAAGACCCATTTTCAGTTGGCCGCTTGAAACTACAGATACCGATTGCACCGTTTTTAGCGAAAAGAGCAAAGCTGCCAGTGAAACGGTTTCACGTGCCGAGGAAGGTGGCTATCCTAGACGTCCTGTTGCGAGCTTGCACCCGCAGACCTGATTGGCTCAATTGGAGGTGCACGTTTCAGAGGCTCGCGATCCTGCCATAGCATCTCACCGTCAAGGAACCACAATGCACAAAGCCATGTTTAAGTACTTCGTAGCCTTCGCCATGTTTGCAGCGACCACTTCGTTCGCAACTTTTACACAAGCCGACGACGGGGTAAAGGCAGCTCCACAAGGTTTCAAAACCTTATTCAATGGTCAAGATCTGACGGGCTGGCACGGCCGTCCCCACCTTGACCCTCGCGAATGGGATAAAGTGGCCAGCGAGAAACGCACCGAATGGTTGGACGACATGAAAGCCCACTGGACGGTGAACGACGGTGCGCTGGTCAATGACGGACACGGCGTGTACCTAACCACCAATGAAGAGTATGGCGATATCGAGTTGTTCATCGATTACAAGACTGTCCCGAAAGCAGACAGTGGAATTTATCTGCGTGGTACTCCCCAAGTTCAAATCTGGGATAGCACTGAGGCAGCAAAATTCAATCTCGGTGCGAATAAAGGAAGCGGAGCATTGTGGAACAACAGCGCTGGCGCGCCTGGCAAAGATCCGCTGGCACTTGCCGACAAAGCCTTCGGCGAATGGAATACTTTGCGCATCCTTCAAATCGGAGCGCGTACCAGCGTTTGGCTCAACGGCAAACAAGTCGTCGATCACGCCACGATGGAGAACTTTTGGGATCGCTCATCGCCTTTATTCGCTAAAGGTGTCATCCAGTTGCAAACACACGGCGGCGAAATTCAGTGGCGCAATCTTTTCATTCGCGAGATTGGTGGCGAGGAAGCTAACAAATGGTTGCGAGAACATAGCCAAGGGGATTTCAAGTCGCTGTTCAACGGCAAAGATCTCAGTAACTGGAAAGGCGAAGTGAAAAACTACGAAGTGGTTGAAGGGGCCATTCAATGCAAGACCGGCCACGGCGGTGTATTGCACACCGAGCAGGAGTATAGCGACTTTACGGTACGCCTCGAATTCCTTGTACCTGCTGGGACTAACAACGGTTTGGCTATTCGCTACCCTGGTTCCGGGGATACGGCTTACGTCGGCATGTGCGAGCTTCAGGTACTTGATAACAGTTCGCCGAAGTATGCGAAGTTAGACCCTCGCCAATACCATGGATCCGCTTACGGAATGCTGGCTGCGAAACTTGGTTATCAGCGTCCAGTGGGAGAATGGAACTATCAAGAAGTTACCGTTAAGGGGTCTACAATTCGTGTCGAACTCAACGGCTCCGTGATTCTCAACGGCGACGTTTCGAATGTGACGGAGTACATGGCTAACTCGCCGCATCCCGGTAAAGATCGCACCAGCGGCTACTTTGGCTTCGCCGGCCACAACGATCCGGTCCGCTTCCGCGCCGTCGACATCATGGCTCACTAATTTACTAACCACCGGGGTCGATCCACATTCGCGAGCAACTTGCAGCACGCCATGGTGGCCGTCCGACTTAAATGGCCGATGTGAAAACATCGGCCATCTTTCGAGCACCCGCATGTTTGCGACTACGCAAGTGTACGAGAGTTATGCGGGATAGTGATTAGGCGCATGGCGCTCGCGATTTATGCCGCGGGAGCACAGTAGCAATCATGCCGAGTGCCAACGAGCTCACGCAGTTTGGCCGAATCGCAACTTCGAGCTCATAAAAACTCGTACATCAAAGTGCGCCGATTGTAGCGAATGCAGGGCCAGGGCCAACTGTGAGGTTAAAAACTCAGGGTGAATTGCTGCACTCAGGAGCCGCTTCGCTCACTTACTCAGCGATTTTCATCCTATCTTAATGTTGCCCCTGGAAAGAAATTGCTTGCTGCGCGTGTAACGAATAGCTGCAACCAGAACCATCGATTGCATCGCCCATGCATCAGTCTTCATTAATGCCATGATGGGGGCCCAGGGGAACACGTTGATACCACTACCACCCAGCCGAAAGCAACTCGCAGAGAACCTGACCAAGTTCTTAGCGGATCGCCATTTCGCATGCGCTGCAATCTTCGAAAACAATCGGGATCTTTGGCAATCCGCAGTTGAGTCGTTCTTGGCGTTGCACCCGGAACTTGCTTCCTATCGGACAGCGATCGAAAACTGCGTTCGGCAGATGCAGCGACCCTCGCAAGCAATCGGTTTGCAACTCGATCCGCAGCACAGCCTTTCCATCGCGACCACTGTTGAGTCCGAACTGTTGGTAATGGTCATTCAATTAGGACCGGTTCCACTAGCCAACACAGCGCTCGATTGTGCGCTGGAAGCTTGGCTGCTGAATGAACGAGTGCATGAAGATCAGTTGCGATTGGATCTCACCACTAAGTTGATCGCGCAAAGCCAGAATGAAAAGTCGTGGCTACGTAGCTTTGCGACCAGTATCGGTGCCATGAATCGCGCCAATGCAGCGAACACCATCGCACATGGAATCTTCGAACCCCTTCGTCACCTGCTGCATGCTGAGTCGCTGTTCTTGATAGTTGAACCAGCCGAGACCGAACGCAGCGGTTTGCAAAACTGCAAGTTCGGCACCTCTACGGTCGATTTTGAAAAAGTGCAAGCAACCGCAGCGGAGCTTCGCGATCCGGCGCGCACGGTGATCGTTCGTCGCAATCTCGGCATAGAAGGTATTTCGACACTTATCGCCGCAAAAATTGCCATCGGCGACGATGTTCTCGGTTATTTGATCGCCATCAATCGGAAATCGCAATCGGCCAACGCGAACAGCGATGAGACCTTTGCCGACGCAATTGGCTTGATCGAAGAAGCCGCAACGCT
Source organism: Planctomycetia bacterium (assembly GCA_031426595.1). Classification (GTDB taxonomy): domain Bacteria; phylum Planctomycetota; class Planctomycetia; order Pirellulales; family Pirellulaceae; genus Aureliella. The sequence goes on from JANPLP010000531.1 coordinate 5,108, forward strand.
TTTCGCAACCCAGACTCAAAACATTCACTTGGTACTCGAAAGCCATCAGTTGGTGCTCGGTGCGCTGCATGCGATGAGCAGCGCTATTGATGCGCGTGATCCCTATACACAAGGTCACAGTGAACGCGTTGCCCGACTTGGCTATGAGATCGCAAAAATCCTAGGCATCTCCGAATCGGCGTGCCAAGAAATCTATCTTGCCGGCTTGCTGCATGATCTCGGCAAGATCGGTGTTCCGGATCATATTCTCCATAAGGCAGGCGCGTTGGCTGACGAGGAGTTCGCTGTGATCAAGCAGCATCCGGAGATCGGACATCGCATCATCGAGCGACTGGGCAAGCTACATTTTGTTCTGCCCGGTGTCTTGTATCATCATGAGCGCTGGGATGGTAAAGGCTATCCGCACGGTCTCAAACAAGAGTCCATTCCGCTGATGGCTCGCATACTTGCCGTTGCAGACAGTTTTGATGCGATGACCAGCTCACGGCCGTATCGTGGCGCTATGCCAATCGAGAAGGCTGCGGCCGTAATTCGCGGCGGCGCTGGTCAACAGTGGGATACCGCTGTGGTTGACTGCTTCGAAATTTGGCTCAACCGTACCCTGCCCACTCATCCCATTGGCGCACCGCTTGAAGCCGAAGATCTACTTGCCAGCGGCGCACCGTTTGAAAGCATCGCGCAAGTCGTGATTGCTCTCAATCTATAACTGAGCTCTACGATTCCTCGCCCAAGCTGGGGCCGCCGAATAACGGTCGTTCATCGTCGACGTCCGTAGAATGCAGCGCGGCTTGAAACGTATTCCAAGCTAATAGTTGGCAACTGGATGACTCGGAGTTCAGGTCCTGTTCGGTAAGCTTCAAATAGAACGCTTCGTCCAGTTCCTCGAAGTCATCGATCGACTTCCCTTCGCAATATTGAACGAGAATTGAGGCGGCTCCTTCGCATTGCATACAGCCCTGCGAATCGAACCAAGCCTCTTCGATCGTACCTTGCTCATCAATTCGCAACTGTATTGCAATGTAGTGCTGCGAACCCAAATCGTGGAACTGCGCTATATGCGTGGCCCGCTCGCAGCTACCGCGATGGTACGGGTCTTCGAAATGACTTAGAAGTAGGGCAGAAATTGAGTCCATCAGATCCCCGAATCACTTATCGCTCTTCGCAGCCGCTTCAACCTTGATCGGTCTCCACTTGAAATTGCGAACTTGCACTTTGGATTGAAACGCACAGTACCCCAACGGGCGGTTGGCTAGCACTTCGCCGCGCACTGAAAACTCGTGCCCTTCAATCTCCTGTTCGACGACTTTCTTGTCATCGATGAAGGCAAGAATCGCCTTGTCGTCCACTCGAACTTTGAATCGATACCACTGATTGTTTTTGAAGTCCATAAACTGAGTCGTTGAATTTTCCGATGCGTCAAACCCATCGACACTTGAAATGCCCAGTACACCCCCACCCCAACCGCCAGCTATGAACGAACAGTGTTTTTCACCCACAGGAAAAGTCAGCCCGCAAAGGAAATCACTCCCTTCAACTCGTCGGGCCTCCAACTCAATTTCGAAGTTCGTGTTGGGGAAAACACGTTTGTAAGTGATACCGGTAAGCGGATCTCCCATTTCCATCGTCAGCACGTGATCTGCAACGGCCAGTTTGCCTTCGCCGCCATAGTTGGTCGCTTCCCAGCCCTCGAGTGTTTTTTCTGCTAGAAGTGGCTTCCAAGCGTCTTTGTCAGCGGTTTTTTCGGCCGCTTTCTCAACGGGTTTTGTCTCCTGCGCAAAAACGGTTGTGCAAGTCAAAGCCATCAAAAAAGTAGCCAGGGCAAATGAAATCTTCATGAGAGTCTCCAGAACTGCGGTTTTTGCGCAGAAAACGTAGCTAGGGATGGCGATTGTTCAGGTTTTTGTCGATGAAACAAAGGAGGGTACGGTTTTACTGAGCTAGACTTGCCTGCAAAGGTGTGTCACCTGCGCGTCGTCAACGTTCGTCGGTTTCATTCAATATCCAATGTGGTCCAATTATGCCGGGAATGCAAGCGCGAACGGTTACAGCCAAAACGCCAATTGAAGCGAGGCTTAAATTGTCGCCAGTCAGCCGCTCCGTTCAAGGTGCTCGATCGGCGACTCTAGCGACTGGCGTGTCTACAACTGGCAACTGGTCCCACTCAGTTCGTTTATTCATGAGCATTATGCGTCTCGCTTCGATCGTTCTCGTTGCTTACTGGGCTCTGATTTTCTTTGGAACCCATATCCCCAAAGCGTCGATGCCCAGTTTAAATGCGTCTGACAAAGTCTATCATTGCGGCGCGTTCATGGGACTGTCCTTTCTGCTCTGCTGGGCGATCCCGTCGAGCCGCTTTAGTCTCGGGACGATTTTGATCCTGACTGCATCCATCGCGTTAGTTTACGCAGTGCTTGACGAATGGACTCAGCAATTCATACCCGGTCGCACCTGCGATATTTGGGATGTCGCAGCGGACTCAGTAGGTGTAGCGTTCGGATTGCTAGCCTACGTTATCGCTCGTCCCGCTATACGACGCATCAAATGGGCTCAGCGCTTGCTCGCTTCCTAGCTCACTTGCCATCAGCTCGCTTTAGTTCCTCCGCATTTATCCCGTTAGCTCCATTCTACCTCGGCCACAATTGCCGGAAAAATCGTTTTCCCGCGGCTGAGGAACTGCAGTAACGAGAGCTTTTCTACTTCATGAATCGCAACTGATGAAAGGTGATGATGTCGCCTATGGGTTGCGCGGATTGGCTTTCGACGATTAAGCGAAGTCGCTTGTCGCTTTCAACAGTCAACGAAATCTCTTGCGGTTGACGAGTGGCTTCGAAAGTGTGCTCCCACAGAGTTTTGTTCTCGAGCATTACGGCTGCGCGGCAATTCAGGAAGGCCTGACCGCCCGGGTTCATTTCGACGTTGCCAACCAACTTGGTGAAACCCTCCGGGACGCGAAAAGTAGCTGTGCCGGCGCCGACGAACTCAATACTCGGACCTCCGATTCCTGATTTCACCGTGGAAGCGATACTGCGAGGGCCGAAAAGTTTGCTGGACTCAGGGAGCTCGATTCCAAGTTCGAAACGCGGCTTACTGGTTCGTTCAAGCGGTTCGATATCCGCCAAGTAACGCATGTTTCCATACGACAAATCGATTTCAGTTAAAGCCGCCAACGGTAGCTCAACAGACTCGCCACAAGTTAGTTTGACGGTGCAAAGTCCTGCCCCCGTCGCGGCGGGTGCGGAGGTAATCGAGGAGATGATCCATTGGTTGTCATGCACATCGCGGACGACTCCCACCAGCGGCCCTAACTGCGCGTCGTTAGAGAAAAACTTTACGCCGGCCAGTTTTGTTCGAGGCGCCTCGACGCTCTGCCCATCAACATCGAACGTGACGG
>JANPLP010000532.1:0-8057 GCA_031426595.1 Planctomycetia bacterium
TCTCGCAAAGGCAACCAAACCTTCGACTATCGTCACGTATCAAGCACGAAATGTGCCTAAAACTGAGGGCTTTGCGAAGGGCGTGGCTAATGTCGCTCAGATCACGCCCTTCGCAGTGCCTCAGGGCGTGCCACCCAAATACGATCAACCCTAAAATTTAAGCTGGACAAAGGACTAGTTTAACTTCGCCGGTCGCTGCGTTTGTAAACCCGAGTTAGTGAAAGTCCTTCCCGGGCGTCATAACGCATGTAGAGCGCATGGCGACTGGCATGACGGCGCATGATGCTGCGATAGATGCCATGTTCGTCAGGCCAAGGATACGCATAGACCAAATCAAAATCCCGCAATTCCATATCGAGTTCTTCGTAAGCGGACGTAGCAGTCGTCAGCGTTCTTCCAAACTCTTCGCCGGCCTGCAAGTCTTCCTCAAACTCACTGGGAATGAATGAGCCGACAACAAACCGAGGAGTCGCTTGAAATTTGTGGGCGAGCCCTTCCGCAAGTTTGACCAAGTCAGGCTCCGCTTCGATTCCGTACGCATCAAAGCCCAAACGACTCGCCATGATAGCTACCACGCCCAAACCCGAGCCCCACTCGAGAACTGTATCAACTCGACCTCGCAGTTCGCAGAGCTTCTCGAAGATCGCCAGGTAATCGGCGCTGACGTACAGCGCATAAGCGGGTGCATTGCAGTTGGCTTCCCAGATAGCGTCGGCTTCGACCCACAGCAATTTAAAGGACTCGAGTAATTCAGTGTCGGTCAAGAGATTCAGCTTTAGGGGCGAGAGCTTGGCTTCGGATCGATGGATTCGTGCGAATGTTGGATAGGATTGGATGGTCCGCACCGGCAAGCGCGGCTTTAGTTCTTCATCCGCTTTCGCAGAGCTGCGTCATGATGGCGCACGTGTCCGGCGAGAATGTAAGCCAGCCCGCGGACGGTAACGCGCGCCCCGCTGGCTGAACCAACTCGATCCCAGGCTTGCGGTGGTAAACTTTTTAACACACACAAGTTGGCTTGTCGGAGCGCCGCAAATTCATTCACGATGTCTGCCAGCGAGCAACTGAGTTCCAATGTTATGTTGGCGTAGTCGTTTTCATCAAAACCTTGCAACGGAGTTTGATCGCCTCGGGCAATGCGTAACAAACGGTAGCCAAATATCCGTTCTGCATCGGCAATATGGTGCAACGCTTGTCGCAATTCCCATGTATATGGCGAGTGAACTTCGCCTTTGGCAGACTCGGGAAACGTCCGCCACCAAGCCACCGTAGCATCCAGTTGATCTTGTAGGACTGGAACGATTTCCTCTTCGGGAACCAGGGCCACATAATCTGCTGCTTGAGGTGAATAATCGTTGGGCTCTGGTCGCATCTCTTTAACTCGAATTGCGTTCCGACAGGGGGGTAAAATGTCGCACTTTGAAGCCACATTCTAGCCACTTTGATATTCATTTGTTGAAGGCGCGTCGATAAACAGGTCGGCGATAAGCGAACTGTGCCCACATTAACGGAAACATGAGGTAGTCCAAGATCACTGAGCCGGTCCGATACTCGATGTCGTCGACAATCTGTGTGCTTTGCTGCACACCGTCGACCTTGCGCAGCAATCGGTGCCGGTGAAGCCAAAACTTAAGGAAGAACGGTAATTTGCTTCCTCGATCCACAAACCAGATTTCTGCGTCGTTAGCGCCATGGTCAACAATTTCGCTTTGCCAAATCTGCCGAAACAGTAAAAAATTCAGCTCGACTTCAACTGTGCAGCCGGTTGTGCTCCCATCGAATCTCATTAAACGGATACGTGGGAAGGGTGGTGCCAGCTTTTTGAACAGTTGCTCGTCGAAACGAGCCCAGACTTGTTCTGGCGGTTGTTTTACGTCGGTCTTCAAAATCAGTTTCATGGATTCATGGGCTTTTAAGCGACGTAGCCTACCGTCTTAAGACGATCGCGGGGGAGAGTTGGTTGATGAAAGGAGGTCCGGGCTGCAAGCCGCATGGGGGCTGAGCCACTTCAGATAGTCCAGCCATTCGACGCTGACGACTTGTTCAGTGACTCTAGAATGCGTCACGTGGTGCTGAGCGAGTTGCAGGCTATGCAGTGCTTTGAGCCACAGCGACAAGTCCGCGCCGCACCGACGGCATTCGCATTGCGCATCCTGCTTGGCTCGGCAAACGGGACAGTTGATTTCGGTTATCGTTGGCACGAATGAAAGTCCATCGAGCGATGAAGCCCGTTATGCAATGTAAAACAGTAGATCATCCAGTTCGGCTTGAAGACCAGCGATGAGACCTTCATCGCCCTTGCTGGCCGCTTGATCAATCAAGCCGAGGAGGCGATCGATATCGGCAGCGTCATCCGGCGAGATAGATGGTCGCAGCGACTTTGCTTTGGCTACCAATTGATGCAGGGGCGACGGTATGGGTGAGGCGGCATCCTCGCGCCGAAGGTCGTCATCAATGGCGACGATGGACGGATCGTTTGAAGTCGGCGCACTTGAAGACAGAGCATGCGACGTTCGGGCATCGATCGTTTCGCCATCAAACGACTCGAATCCATCCGCTTGGGCGAACATGCTATGCAAGCGAGACTGGCTGGCAGCAGCGTATTCCTTGCCCATTTTTGAAAGGGCGTTATCGATTTTGAGTGTCTTGCTCAGGCCGCTTTGTCGTTCGATGGCGGTTACCTTTAAAGTCCCATCTAGAGTCAACTCGAAACGCACTAAGAGCTTTCCGTCCGAATCACCTGACGCATTAAGGCCTTCTAAGCGAAATTTGCCAATGGATCGATTGCGGTGCAACTGACGGCTTTCGCCTTGCAGTACATGTATTTCTACGGCGGACTGATTAGGCGTCATGGTGACGAAAACCTCTTCGTACCTGGCGGGCAGTGGCGAGTTGCGATGTAGAATCGGGCAAAAGGCGAGCGACGGTGGAAAACCATAGTCCTCGGCCACTTCCAAGCCCAGCGTGTGACTCGCCACATCGATTAGCACTGGGCCGACGGGAAATCCCGATTGCATAGCTGCTTGTGTGGCTGCGCCGAGTGCAACCGCCAAGTCAGGATTGACTGACCACATGGGGTCGCGCTGAAATTCCTCACGCAATCGTTGTTGGACGAGTGGGGTGCGTGTCGAACCGCCGACAAGTATCAATTCATCTAATTGGCTGGTCGCTAACCCGGAGTCGCGAATCGCGTCGTCGACGCAACTAATGGTTCGCTCGACGAGAGCCGCGATAAGATCTTCATACTCACTGCGAGTGACTACTATGTCGAGGTTGACTGGTCGGCCGTTGACGTTCGCAATGAACTCTTCCATGACTCGAACGGAACTAGAGAAGGAGAGTTCGCACTTTGCGCGTTCGCAGGCTTGCAGCAATCGCCAACGTGTCGTGCTCTGCCCCATCAGATCAACGCCATGCATTGATAGAAACGCATCCGAGACGTGTTTGGTAAGCAATTCGTCGAAGTCGTCTCCGCCTAGTTGGGTGTCTCCTTTGCTACTTAGAACCTCAACAACACCTGCCTCCAAGCGTACGATCGAGACGTCAAATGTACCACCGCCCAAATCATAAACGATTAAGTGTCGTTGTTCGCTCGAGCTGGGATGATATACAACACTGGCCGCGGTAGGTTCATTGATAATGCGTTCGACCGTCAAGCCTGCTAGTTCACCCGCTTCGCGAGTTGCTTGCCGTTGGTTCTCGTCGAAGAACGCTGGTACCGTAATCACGGCTCGCGTCACTTCTACTCCGAGCTTGATTTCGGCTCGCGTCCGCAGTCGGCGAAGAATCATCGCACTCAGTTCTTGAGGCGTAAACTGTTGTTCACCCAGCTTCAACTTTACAGCTTGCCCCATCCGCCGCTTGACCGACGCAATTGTTCGATCCGGAAACGCCGCCAATTGGTTTTTGGCATTCATGCCGACGATAAGTTTGCCATCGACGGTAAGACCGACGACTGACGGCAGAATGGCTTCGCCGTTCTCTTCGATTACCTGAACTTGACCATCAATGACCGCCGCCACCACGCTGTTGGTAGTCCCGAGGTCGATACCGATTATGGGCGAATTCTGTTGTGACATTCTTTTTCCTCAGGCATCGAAAGGTGGTTTTTAGGTTGTTATTTAAGGTTTACATATTGGCGGCGAAAGCTTTACTTCGCTAGTCGCACATCCGCACAGCGAAGTAATTTTCCGCGCCAAAGATACGCTGGCCGCAATTGTTCAGCGACATGTGCTCTGGCGACACCGGGAGTATCAATCATATCGATCGCATTCATCAATTCAGCGTCGAAGACTTTGCCGACCACGTCGATACGTTCGATTTCGCATTGTTGCATTTGGCGACGCACGCGAGCCACCAGCAATTCAAAGCCCTGCAACATCGCACGAGAATTCTCGGCCGTTCGCGATTCCTGTTCGACTTGTTCCAGTGTTTTTCGTAAAGCTGCGAAAATGTTCGAGGCAAATTTTTGAGCGAGCCACGGTGCATTTTTTACCGTGGCGTCGAAGACGGCCATCTGCGTGGACTCTAACTTCGGAGCTGAAAAAAAACAGTTGAGCGATTCGACCGCTCGCTGCAAACTTTCATCGATATCAGCGATGGCTTCTGCGAATTTGCGACCGTCCACCGCATTCGCTGTTGGCGTAGATTGGGCTACCGCCATGCGTTGGTCAATTTTCTGTTCAATTTTTTGAAGCCCATCTGTCAAAACCTGCTGCGCCTCACGACCGCTGCGAACTTGTAGCTTCAATTCATGCCGCAACGCCGTGAAAGCTTCGACAATGTCCACCGCTCCTAGCATATCGACTGAGCGGGAGCTTGCTTGAGTGTTTGCCGATGCCTGCTGTCGAGCAAGCTCATCGTGCTCATGCAACGACGGCTTGTTATTCAATGAGCTAGAAGATGAATCAGAGACATCGGACATGGATCGATTGTTCCTATTTCTGGCTGTCCGCCGGTTCTACATCAAGCGGGTTACTGGCCGCAGCTTAGTCGGCTGGCAATAGCATTCGACTGTCGAAGCGGTTCAAGCGGTTAATTCGAAGGGGCCTATGCAGAGTCACCGAGCGCTAGCAGTGCCAACTTGGGAAGTCTACAAATCGATTGCTGCGCGTCGGCCACGATGGCTTGGAGGTCAGGCGCTTCGGGCTCTTTTAGTAGCTGCATGGCCTGCACCAGGGGCTCACTCAGCGTTTTGTACGCTGTGTGAATGTCACGAAACTTTTCCGCGTCCGCCTCGGGTGGATGGAGTCGAACGAGGGAGAGATATGCATTTCGAACTTCTTCTGCGGAAGCAGAGGCGGGGATCCCGAGCGTCTTGTAGTGATCTAAAGTGCTTTTACTCATGGTTAATCCGTGGGTCTATCGAGTAGTTTAACGTCGCTTCTTCTCTAGTTCACGTCGACGCTTCTTCAGGTCGGCTTGCTTCTCGGCAGCAGTTTTGGGTTGAGAGGTGGGCTGTGCTGGACCCTCGCTGCTATTCATGTCGCCAAGTGCAGGTTCTCCGCAGTCGTCTCCCGGCCTCGTCGCATTGGGTCCGGTATCCACCGGATAGAGCGGGGACTCATCGTCGCCTGCATCCATGAAATCGAAGGCATCCTCCTCTGCGTCGTCATCCGCGAGCGAAAAGACTTCATCGGGAAAGAGAGGAGTCGAGGCAGCGGCGGGCTTCGCGCGGGCCGACTTTTTTCGCGTGCTATTTTGTTTCGCTTGAGCTCGCTTCGCAGTGCAGTCAGGACAGTCGCATTCGTCATCGAGATCGTCATCGAGATCGTCAACGGGTAACTCTATTGGGTTCATTGAGCTAGTTTCGGGGCCGGCCAGCGGAAACATGCGTTGATTGAAGCTGGCACTTATTTCATTTGCCGTTTTGGTTACGCTTTCGAAGTAGTGGCGATAAAAGCTGTCTTTCTCTGTTCGGGCTGCTTCTTCAAGTAGTTTGATGTTATCGCCGTATTTATAAAGTTCATACCGCGAGTACCTCGCTTTGACTAGCCCGCTCAAGAACGCCGCAAAGACCTTGGGTTCCGTCTGGGCAATTTCATTTGCCCAGGGAGGCAGTACTTTCGAATCCGAGCTCTGCCAAAACCCACGACTGGCGACAAAGCATACCGCACTGATAAACGCTTCGTGGGTAGGTACTTTTTCACGCTTGCGCAAACGACTGGAGATTGTTTTTCCGAACTTACTAGCCTGCAACCGGAATCCTTTGTGTTCGATCCCCGCGCGCGTTAGGTCCCAAAAGAATGCACCGATGGCGATCAAGTCACCGAGCGGCAATTGCTCGACGTCGTTAAGGTATCCCGTGAGTTTATCTCGGTAGGGTTTGATGTCGGCTGGAGCAACGTTCAATTGTTGCATCGCAGCGAACAACATTGTGTCCCCTTCAATTTCGCTGGCACCAGCAGATTTTCGCGCTAGATCATCCAAGGATTCAAAGGCTTGCCTATCGCCACGGCGTAGTTCAAGGGCAGCTTGCAAGAACGGCAGCCAAGTGGGTGCGAGCCACGTGGGCCAGAGCGACTGAGCAGCGACGAGCGACTCTTTCACCGCTTTCAATTCACTTTTCTTGCGGCTCTTGTGCATTGCATTCAGCATCTGAAGCTTCCAGGGCAGGGCCTTGGCAAGCGGCGAGTCAACGCGCTGTTTGCTAAGTTGTTTTACGAGCGCATCGGCTTTGTCGAGTTCATCGTTGTTGAAGTAATGATCTACCAATTCCAAGCAAAGTTCCACTTCGTTTGGACAGGAGTCAACGAAGTTTGCTTTTGCAGCGACCAAACGCGTTTCCGCTGCTTTGATCGAAGCTTTCGTCTGTTGTCGGTCATTGACTTGCCGCTCGATCAGTTCCAACAGTTGTCTGTGGGCGGTTCGATTGGTCGGATATTTTTTGATCGCAGTGTTAAGCAGATCCGCAATCTTTTTATAATCTGTTTTGCCGCCATATAGGAAGCGGGCTAGCCCAGGCCATTCTGGCGGTGTCAAAACGTCTGCCAGTTCCGTCAAGATACAACTTGCCAGGGCTCCCTTTTGATCGGGCGACAGTTGTGTGACTTTGGGTAGGTCTTTGTCGATGTATTTGCGTGCAGCCTCTTCGCGAAGTGTTTCCACATCCGAGTATCCCCCCATGTAATTGAACTCCTGCAGGTTCCAGTTCGGATCGTGAGCTGGCCCAGGCACTGATTTCCGCAGATAGATAAAAGCGTCGGGCATCGGCTGAGTTGAGGCAAGGTAAACACAGGCTTGGGAAAATCGGGCTACGAACTCAGGATTCTTGCGGCGGAAGTCGTCGCGGAAATTGTTCAACATGGCGACTTGGGAAGGTGAGAAAAGGATCTGCGGATCTCGATGCTTCACTGCAAGAATTGCCTTGGCCGCCGCGACTGCTTCCGAGCAATGCAACAAAACTTTGGCTGCGCTCACTAAATGTCGAGGGGGTGTTGATCCGTTGAATAGCGGCTCGCCGAACTCCGCAAGTGCAAGGGTGGCCGCGATCCTGCTTGGACGTCGGGTGCTGTCGAGACGTTTCCAATTCTCCCGCGCGGTCTCAAAGTCCGAACTATAAAACGCGCACAAGCCTCGCACGAATAATCGCCAGTCCGCATAGGGGCTGCTGCGAGCAATGCTCTTCAGTCGTTCGTTAGCCGCATCCATTTCCCCGTCACTGACAAGTTGAAGCGATTCGGATACGGCCGCGCAATCAAGCTTCCACTCGTCGGCCAACTGCTCGCGGCCAACATTGGAGAAAACAGCGATGTCCTCAATCCTTTCACTACTGGATGCCTTAGGTTTTAAACCCGCGAAGTCTTGTTCGGGAATTCCGCGAGTCGATTTATTTAACGGCGCATTAGCAGGCCGAGGCTTGGGGCGCGGCGAATTTTTCTTTGATTTCGATTTACGTGACGCCATGCAAGACTCCCTCCATCATTTATATGGGCAAAAACGGCATTAGATGTCGCTTGGCGGCCAATGGCACGCACTACCGCATTTGTTACCTGTTAGCGTACGGACCCGTGACTTACGTCGCTAGTACCTGACCGACGAACGCGATCTCTACCAGTGCA
>JANPLP010000533.1:0-1559 GCA_031426595.1 Planctomycetia bacterium
CGCGACTTTTCCGGCCTGAGATCCAGGCGATGAAGCCTTACGTGCCGGGGGAGCAGCCTCAAGGTGGCAAGTTCATCAAGCTGAACACCAACGAGAATCCCTACTCGCCATCACCCAAAGTGATCACAGCGATTCAAGAGGCTGCGTCCGCGCGTCTGGAACGCTATCCAGATCCGCTTGGAACAGCATTCCGAATTCGAGCGGCTGAAGTGCTAGGCGTGGAACCCGATTGGATTCTGTGCGGCAATGGCAGCGATGATATTCTGACGATACTGACTCGTGCGTTCGTGGGCAGCGGCGACCAGTTGCGATTGCCTTATCCAAGCTACATCTTGTATCGCACGTTGGCTCAGTTGCAGGGAGCGGCATGGGAAGAGGTGCATTTTAAAGCTGACTTTACGCTCGACGCGGCTTTTTCGAAGATGCACGAACGCTTGAAGTTGGTATTCTTGCCAAATCCGAACAGTCCGAGCGGCACCGTGATCGCGCCGGAAGTGATCGCTGCAGCAGCTGATCAGCTGGATTGCCCATTTTTGGTCGACGAAGCCTACGGGGATTTTGCTGAGTTCAATTGCATCGACTTGGTCAAGCAGAATCCTCGCATCATGGTCTCGCGAACGCTAAGCAAGTCCTATGGTTTAGCAGGTTTGCGATTTGGATTTTTAGTGGCACAGCCAGCGATCATCCAGATGCTGCGGAAGGTAAAAGATAGTTACAATTGCGACGCGCTCAGTTTGGCGGGTGCAACCGCAGCCATCGATGATCAAGCATGGTTGCTCAGCAATCGTGCAAAGATTATCGCCACACGCAAGTCCATGACGGAGCGGTTGCGCGGCATTGGCTTTACGGTCACGGACAGCCATGCAAATTTCGTATGGTGCACATTGCAGGACCGTCCGGTTCAACCGCTGTATGAGTCGTTGAGGCAGGACAAGGTGCTTGTGCGTTACATGAACTATCCGGAGTGGGGCGACGGCCTGCGGATCAGTGTCGGCACAGATGATCAGGCTGACGCGTGCATTGAACTGCTAAAGAGTTACTTGAATTAGTTTGAAATCACCCTTAGACGAACCAGACATGAACACACGCACCGCTGAAATTAACCGACAGACCGCTGAGACCAAGATCACTTTGAAGTTGAACATTGATGGCAGCGGTCAGTCGCAAATTAGCACTGGCGTCGGCTTTCTCGATCACATGCTGACATTGTTCGCAAAGCATGGATTGTTTGACTTGTCGGTAACCTGTGATGGCGACACACATATCGATGCGCACCACAGTACCGAGGACATTGGGATCTGTTTGGGTCAAGCGTTTTCGAAAGCGTTAGGGTACAAACGGGGTATCACCCGCTACGGCCACATTGTTTTGCCAATGGAAGAAACGCTGGTAACGGTGGCAATTGATTTGAGCGGACGCAACTATGTTGTGTTCAACGCACCGATGCCGTCACCGAAGATCGGTGAGTTTGATAGTGAGTTGGTCGAAGATTTTTGTTACTCGTTTGCCAGCAATGCGATGTGCAATTTCCACGTGTTGCTGCACTACGGTCGCAACAG
>JANPLP010000534.1:0-5849 GCA_031426595.1 Planctomycetia bacterium
GATCTAACATTCCAACGGCTTTCCCCGACGCCGCTTCCACTGCGGTGACCAAGTCCGCGGCGCCATCGATCGTGGTTTCAGCATCGATGATGCCTTGTTCCTTTAGTCGCGCGCTGAGCTGCTCGAGGTAGACTTTAGAACCGTAAGCGGCATCGCTGAAGACGGCGAGCACAGTGAGCGGAGAAAGGTGGAACGTAGCGAGCGCGGTCATGTCGAGCAAGTTGCCGACTGTTTTGCGAGCTAAGACGACTTCTTCCTGGTGGCGTTCTGAAGTTGCAGCGACCGTTTTGCGAACTCCTCCGATGTCATTGATGACAAAGGTGAGCATCTGCTGAACGAATATCGAATAGGACTTCGAATTGCGGAATGCGGAGGGGACCAACCAATTGGCGGATTCACGAACGATTCCACCTGCCAATGCGCTCGCGCTGCGAAAGGTGCGCTCGGGGAGACTAGCCGAGTAGTTGAACAGACGAAGCAGCGTACTGGTGGCTTCCCCGAGCGAAGCTTTCTCCATGTCGATGGCACCGCTCAGCGTTTGCGGATCGACTATGTCTTCCATGGGCGGCTCAGTTTTAGTTGCGTTAGACTTTGGCAAGTTGCTCAAGGGTTGCTCCGAGATGTGTTTAAATTGGCTTTCGGAGGACTTCCCGGGCGAATTGCAGCGGGCCAACGCGTGGAAGTATTCCTTCGGGAAAGGTCTTTAATTGGCTTTCGAATCCCCCTCGGATTCCATTTTTGGACTGTCGGTCGGCTCAAGGACAAAGATGTAGTTCGCTTTGAGCTCCTGAGGCATGCCTGCCACAGAATCCTTTTGTGATGCTTCAGTAGGCGATTCTTCAGTTGGTTTCAGGGAGGAGGAAGAATCGATGATGCCGAGTACGAAAAGTTTTTGCCCCGGTGTAATCGTGGTGGCGATTTCACTCGAAGCCGAGATTGTGGGTTTGGGACTGCTCACCGTGGAGTCTTGGCTGAGAGTAATTCTCCAAACGTTTTCAGTCTCAGAAACTTCAGCCGCGTCGATGACCAAAGCAAGGGCCATACGAGCGTCGTTTCGATGACTTTCTAACCAATACCTTGCTCCGGCTTGAATCAGTTGTTGTACGTCACGCTGCGTGGTGACGACTTCGCTGACCGCGTGCATTTCATTGCGAACCAATCTCCGCAATGGACTGGTCGGTGGAATATCATCGATTGCGGATGCGATTGCCATCAAACTTAGGTAGATCTGCTGCGCCAATTTCTTCTGTGACTCGCGATCTTCCGATCGATCCCTCCACGCTTGCAGATCTTTTTCAGCTTCATTGATCAACGCAAAAATGTGGGCACCGGTGGCGGGGGTGGATTGGTCCTTGGGTTGCGAACTCATCGCACTTTCTGGCTCATCGCCGGCCACTACGACTGATCCCGCGGTCGGAGCCGACTGCGGCATAGGGAATGCGCGAGGTGCTCGACGATCTCGAATACGCATTGGTTGGCTGTGAACAACTCCATCTGGCTCAGTTGTTGCGATTTTCGAATTGGCATCGACGATGTCCTCAGTGGGCTGCGAAGTCCCGTCCTCGTAGGCCGCCTCGTCAATCACAGAATCAAAGTTGCGGAACCCGGATCGTCCGGACGGTGGGGCTTGAGCATCGTCAGCGAAATCCGAGTCGTAAGGTTGAAACTTGGCTGGAACTATCCAGGGAACATAGCGACCGACGACGGGTCCCATTTGTAGCGGATCTTTGCCGAGCAGATGCCAAATCAAAAGGGTCGCGATTGGGATCGAAGCGAGTCCACCCAGCATAACGGACAGGAGCGACCAGATCGGATTTTTGCCTTTACGTCGCATCCGCTCGAATTGCTCGTGGGTAATCGGTTCGAATTTGGACCAGTCGACGTTTTGCTTGACGGCTTGCTGCTTCATCATCGACTGCGGTGAAACATACTCGGAGTCGCCCGCTAGTTCTAACTCAGAATCATCTTCCGCGTTTGCACTGATACTCTTGGCTGCAACGCTCGCCGAACTGGGCGCAGGCAGTAGCTCAACTGCGTTGGGGTCATCGACAACTTCCCAGAAGCCCAATTCTGCGTCGATCATTTCTCCCAGTACAAACTGGTGAGAGCAATGACGGCACCTCAGAATGGCTTTGAGGGAAGCGTCACCAGCGAGGATGAGAGTGCGATGGCAATTGGGGCACGGAAGAGACTGAATCACCGAGAGACTCCTAGGTCGACAAGTTTGCGATTACTTGAGTCTAAGCTAAGGCGTAGATAGGTTCGAGCTTTTGGCGCAAATAGTTGACCAAAGGGGATGGATCGAGTGTCTGGCCGCAGGCGCGTTGTATCAATTCTCCGGGATGGTAGCATTGGCCGAAACTGTGAATATTCTGCCGCAACCAATTGAGTAGCGGACTGAATTCGCCGCTGGCCACTTGCTGGTCAAGTTCACCGAGCTCCTCGCGGGCAGCCTCCATGAGCTGTGCAGCGTAGAGGTTGCCGAGTGTGTAAGTGGGGAAATACCCAATAAGTCCCGCGCTCCAGTGGATGTCCTGAAGTATGCCGGCGGCGTCGGTCGGCGGCCGAATTCCTAGATATTGTTCGTAGCGATCATTCCAGGCCTGCGGAGCGTCCGCGACTCGCAAGTCGCCAGTGATCAATTCTTGTTCGATCTCAAAGCGGATCAGAATATGCAAGTTGTAGGTCACCTCGTCCGCTTCCACCCGTATCAAGGATGGATGGACTCGGTTTGCGTCGCGGAACAATTGCTCGGCCGTTAAATCATCCCAGGCTCCACCCAGTTGCGGCTTTAGTTGAGGCAAGCACCAACTCCAGAATTCACGACTGCGACCGATAAAGTTTTCCCACATGCGTGACTGCGATTCGTGTACACCCAGGCTGGCGGCGGCTCCCGCGGGGAAGCCATACCAATCGGTCGGCAGCCCCTGTTCGTACATCCCATGCCCCGCTTCATGGAGTGTTCCATAAAAGCCACTAGGGAAAAAATCTGTTTGAAAGCGGGTCAAAATTCGGCAATCATCAGGCCCAAGTGTCGTACAAAACGGATGCCCGGTTTCGTCCAGCCTTCCGCGCTCGAATTCGTAGCCAATCTGTTCTGCTACCCAACGGCTGGTTTGGCGTTGCATTTCAATCGGTACCGAGCGACTCCAAGCGGAGCCGGTTGGTTGGTTCTTCGATGTGCTGAGCTGCTTGACCAGTTCAACGAGCGAATTGCGCAGGCCCGCAAAGACTACAGTTAGCGATTCGCTGCGAGCACCCTCTTCGTACTGGTCGAGTAACGCATCGTACAGCGTGCCTTCATCGCGTAGCAGTTCGGCCTCCTGCCGCTTGAGCGAAAAGATGGTTTCCATATGCGGCTCGAAGGACTTCCACGCGTTTGCTGCTCGCGCTGCTTCCCACGCTTGCTGGCCAAGAACGGTCGCTCTCGTGGTCGCTTCTACCAACTCGATCGGTAAGCGACTGTTGCGTTTGAAGTCTTTCAAGAGCACGCGAACACTGGCCGCGGTGGCAGTGTATGGGTCGGACATTATGTCACTGGTGCTCAGGTCCTCTAACATTTCGCCGAGTCGTTGATCGGTTAGTCGACGATGAATTATTCCGCTGAGCAGCGTAACTTGGTCGGCGCGATAGCTCCCGCCCTTGCTGGGCATATAGGTGTGATCGTCCCACTCGAGCAAAGCCGCAGTCGCTTCCAGTTTTGCTGTATCGCTAACAAATGCTCGAACTTCTTTCCAAGTTGCTTGAAGCTCCATAATCGTCCGGTTCAAAAGTGGTGTTAGTTGCCGATGCGTTTTCGACTGCTGTTTGGAGTTCACAGTTCCGCTTGCCGAGTTTGAGTTCAGCTGCGGAAACTGCTGTAAGCTAGCATTGCAGCGTGACTTTTCTTCGGGCTTGTTGTTCGCTTGAGAGCAAGTGAGAGTCAAACTCCTCTGTGCGCCGTACCATTCTCACGTTCTACTGCATCTCTTGCCAGAGGCGAACTGCCCTCGCCACGATGATTGCAATGGAGTAGACCTACATCGTGTTAAACCCACTACCACTCGACATGCTGCCACAACCTGATGAATGGACGTGCGGGCCGACTTGCCTGCACGCCGTGTATCGTTATTTTGGCGAAAAGATGGATTTGTCGACCATCATTCATCGTGTTCCAAAACTGGACGATGGCGGCACGCTGGCCGTGCTTTTGGGCTGTGACGCGCTATCTAACGGCTACGCAGCACGCATCTACACTTACAACTTGACCGTATTTGATCCCAGTTGGTTCCTCGAAGGGGTCGACTTGGCGAGCAAATTGCATGCTCAAGCTATTTCGAAGCAGGACACGAAACTTCGGCTCGCTACTCGAGGCTATTTGGAGTTCCTGCGATTGGGTGGCCAAGTTCGCATGCGAGATCTCAGCACGACTTTGATTCGCAAGTACTTGGCGCGAAACATTCCGTTGCTGACCGGTCTCAGTTCGACGTATTTGTACCAAGAGGCGCGTGAACTCAATAATCCGAGCCAAGACAAATCGGACATAGCTGGTTACCCGCAGGGGCACTTTGTGGTTCTGCGCGGATATGACAAAGAGACGAAATTGGTTACCGTGGCTGATCCTTACTCAAAGAATCCATGGAGCACCAATCTCGATTATCAGGTTTCGCTTGAACGTGTTGTGTGTGCGGTTTTGTTAGGTGTTCTCACCTATGACGCAAATTTTTTGGTAATTCATCCAAAAAATAGCGCCAACAATCCGCATTACGTGAGTCCTCCAATTTCATCACCTACGTAGCCAGGATGTGCTCCAGTGCCCGCAGTGGTTGTTGCAAACAGTTCGAAGGATTGGCTGTTTCAGATTCCTAACGTCGACGTGGTTGACGCCAAAACTTATCTGACCAAACCGGAATACAGTGAACTTCGAAACGTTCGTGTATTCAATTTATGCCGCTCGTATCGTTACCAGACGAACGGCTATTATGTTTCGCTGCTGGCCGAAGCGCGAGGCCATCGTCCGCTCCCGCACGTGACGACTGTCCAAGATTTGAAGAGCCAGTCGGTGGTGAAGATCGTCGCCGCCGACTTGGATGAGCTAATTCAAACCAGTCTGAAGCGAATTACGACAAACGAATTTGAGCTGAGCATTTATTTCGGTCGAAATATGACCGATTGTTATCAGCGACTGGCGACGGCTCTATTCAATCAGTTTCAAGCCCCGCTGCTGCGAGCTTCGTTCGTTCGCGTCGATGCAGACAGCGAATGGTCGTTGCGAGGGATTCAAGCTATCTCGGCAAGCGAAGTTCCGGAACGTCATTGGCCGTTTGTCATCGAAATGGCAACGAAGTACTTCGAAGGTCAGGCACCGAAGACCAGCCGCAAGACGAATTATCGATTTGATCTGGCTATCTTGGTGAACGAAGAAGAGGCCGAGCCCCCTTCTGATGAAAAAGCGATCGAAAGATTTTCTAAAGCTGCCGCCTCGCTGGGCATCCGTCCGCAAGTCATCGGCCGCGATGATTATGCCCGACTAGCCGAGTTTGACGCGCTGTTTATTCGCGAAACCACTTCGGTTAATCATCATACTTATCGCTTTGCCCAACGTGCGGCTAGCGAAGGCTTAGTTGTCATGGATGATCCACTGTCGATCGTCAAATGCAGCAACAAAGTCTATTTAGCTGAACTGATGGCGAGGCAGAAGATTCTCACCCCTCGTACCATGGTCGTTCACAAAGACAATTGGCAAACCGTTCAGGAACAGTTGGGCATCCCCTTAGTTCTTAAGAAGCCCGATAGCGCCTTTTCAAAAGGCGTTATCAAAGTTGGCACCGACGATGAACTCGAGATGGCGATGAAAGAGATGCTCGCCG
>JANPLP010000535.1:0-4381 GCA_031426595.1 Planctomycetia bacterium
GATACCGATGGCGATGGAAAAGTTGACAGCGTGAAAATCTTTGCTGAGGGGCTTAACATCCCTTCAGGTATCGCGGTGGGTCATGGAGGTGTCTGGGTAGCGAATGCTCCGGACATTCTCTTCATGCAGGATACGGACGGCGATGACAAAGCCGACAAAACAGAAGTGGTCGCCACCGGCTTTGGCCGCTTTGATACCCACGAGTTACCGAACAGCTTGACTTGGGGACCCGACGGCTGCCTCTACGGACTCAACGGCGTCTTCAACGCTTGCAAAGTTGAATCGCAAGGCAAGGTGCATGAGTTCACTTGCGCCCTTTTCCGAATCGATCCTCGCACTCGCAAGTTCGACCTATTCTGCGAAGGGACCAGCAACCCGTGGGGAGTTACCTTTGATCCGAACGGCAGTGCCTTCATCAGTGCTTGTGTAATCGATCACCTCTGGCATTTGACCGAGTCGGGTTACTACCATCGCCAAGGTGGGCCTTACCCGCCACATACCTGGAAGATTGATTCGATCGTCAAGCACAAACATCAAATGGCTGCCTACTGCGGCATCACCTATTTCGACTCAGCCGCTTATCCAGCCGAGTACCGCGATCGACTATTCATGGGAAACATCCATGGCAACTGCTTGAATGTCGATCGGCTCGAACGCAACCAATCCACTTACCGCGGTCTCGGTGAACCCGATTTCCTCAGCGCCAATGATGTCTGGTTCATGCCGGTGGTTCAAAAAGTTGGTCCCGACGGATGCTTGTATGTTCTCGATTGGTACGATCGATATCATTGCTACCAAGATGCAAGTGCAGATCCGGAAGGTGTTGATCGCGGTCACGGTCGCTTGTATCGAATTGTTCATGAAGCAACCGGTCGCCCCAAGCCCATTGCGCTGGATCGAGCCACGCCAGCAGAGTTAGTTACCTACCTGGGCGATGCAAACATCTACTTGCGAGAAACCGCCCAGCGTTTACTTGCCGAAAAAAACTGCGACGGAGTTGTCTCTCAGTTGCAAGCGATTGTTCTAGATGAAAACTCAGCACCTAGGCAGCGCATGCATGCGATCTGGGCTCTGATGGGTGGCAAGGCGATTTCTGCAGAATTTGCAGGCAAAATGCTCGGTCAAAAAAACGATAGCGTGAGAGCGTGGGGCGTACGCGCTATCGGTTCGTCGCTCGCGGAAAACGAACCACTGGCAAAACGCGTCGGCGAATTGGCTAAAGACCCAGCTCGCGATGTGCAATTGCAAGTAGCCATTGCGGCTAGCAAATTGAAGCATATCGACCCAATCGCGATTTGGCTGGACGTTTTGGCCAACTGCGGTACCGATCCGCTGATTCCTCATATCGTCTGGCAGAATCTCCACCCTCGCTTACCCGCGGAGTCCGAGCGATTGTTGTCGATGGTTGAGAAAGTGGACATCGATGCTGCACCTGGGTTAGCTGCGTTGCTGCCGCGAGTGGCCGAAAAACTACAAGATGCAAAGTAATCGTTGTTGACATGCAATCTGAACCGCGGGACAAGCGACTAGCTTGTCCCGCACCCGTTTTACCTCTTTCATAAAAATCATGCGTCATTCGATGTCTATACCCAATGCAATTCGGCTCACGTTTGCCTGCTGGCTTTTTCTCACACAGTTTGCGTTCCCTCAGAGCGCAGTCGAACCAGCGACGTCGAACCTAGGCGGCTCAATCAAAGTTGTAAAACTACTCTGGAAAGCTAACCCGACTTCCGCCGCAACTACCTTGTCAAAGTCCTTAACTGTTGCCCTGGAACGCGACCAGCAAGCCGCACTTGCCACTGCCCTTTCCCCCTTGAAGGAGCTGTTTGAACAAGCTGTTGCATCGGAGGACGACGCGCGCTTCGCGGTCAGCTTGGCTGCTTTGGCTTTGATTGACAGCTCCAACATTTCCGTAAAACGCAAATTGCAAAGTGCCATTGAGAAGGAAGCGTCGGGCAATATCGATTTGTTAGTCCGTACCTGGTTCAAAGTCGACACGGAAAACGCTTTCAATTTCTTCGCCGCCCACCTTGGCGAGGCGTCCAGCGCAATGCCAATCATGATGCAATTCGCTTTATCAACCGATCGCAATCGCGCTGCGGATCTCATCCTTCAAGCGTGGAGCAAGCTGCCCCGTGAACAACAGATAACCGCGATTGAACCGATGACTGCCCAAGCCAGCACCATGCTTAAACTTGTCTCCGCCGTGAAATCCGGCTCGGTAAACAAAGAACTAATCAACACCAATCAACTTCGCAAATGGCAATCTTCGGGCGATACCAACTTAACGGCTGCCATTGAGTCGGTATGGGGCCGCATTCGCGAGAGCGACAACGCAGCGCGACAGAAACTCGTCCAAGTCCGCCTAAAACTTCTTCGAGGCAAGAACTCGCAGGGCAACGAATCTAAAGGAAGCGTCGCGCAGGGGCAGTTGGTGTTCAATCGTGTGTGCGCACAATGCCACCAACTCCATGGTCTCGGATTGGAAGTTGGACCGAATATCACCAATAACGGCCGCGGAAATCTCGATCAACTTATATCCAATATCCTCGATCCTAGCTTAGTGATTGGCAACGCATTTCAAGCTCGCACCGTCTTAACTTTGGATGGCGAAGTAGTGGCTGGCCTTGTAGTCGCTGAGGACGATAGGTTCCTTCGCTTAAAAGTTCAGGGTGGCAAAGTGTTGGAGTTCGATAAGGCGAAGGATATCGAACAAATTAAGATAAGTTCGAAAAGTCTCATGCCAGACGGGCTCGAAGAACAGATGACTGAACAGGAGTTCATCGACCTTTGCGCGTTTCTCTGCCTGTTAAAGGCCCCAACCGAAGCCGACAACGAACTGATCCCTGGAACTCCAGCCAATCTCGTCAATGAGTAAAAACTCGCTGTAGGCCGTAACAAGCAACGCGCCGTTACGGCGATGGCGCAACACCTGAACTCTGTAATGGCACACGCCGCAGCACATATGCCGTAACGGCGCTGCGCTTGGTACGGCCTACTCACTGTAGGCCGTAACAAGCAACGCGCGGTTACGGCGATGGCGCAACACGTAACCGCTGTAACGCCACGCGCCACAACACATACGCCGTAACGGCGCTGCGCTTGGTACGGCCTACTCGCTGTAGGCCGTAACAAGCAACGCGCCGTTACGGCATTGGCGCAACACGTAACCGCTGTAACGCCACACTCCACAATACATACGCCGTAACGGCGCTGCGCTTGTTACGGCCTACTATTGGTTATTCAAGCTCGGGTGACTTTGGCTCAGCGGGGAGCGCGGTCTGGATGGCTTTGCCAACGTGCAACAGAACATCTTCGCGATAGGCAGCGGCCGTTAATTTAACAACGCCGGGGACCATTTTTCCTCGCACTTCTTCGGACCCACAGTGCACCACCAACGATGGATGTCCCGTCAAGTTGGTCAGCGTAAGATCGTTTCCGCCGATCACAATGTCTACCTCGGAGAGCTTCCGCTGCGTCTCGGTTATCAACTGCCCGCGCAAACGATTCGCCTGAAGAAAATGAATCGCGGTAACGAACTGAGCATTCCGAAAAGTGTTGGACCACAAGCCATAGTTTGCATCGCGATCCGCTCGGAACGGTGATTCGAAGACTGCTGCCGCTTCCACGCCAAGCATCACACTCAGTGCTTCAACGGGTATCTCACTCGCTAGATCAATGGATTTTGTCTTCGCCCCCGCGGACTGCAAAAAGTCGAGAGCAGCTTGCTCCGTCGCACCCAGTTTTTCTCCGGTGATGCCGATTGTTAAGTCCGACAAACTGCGACGGAGCGGCCATTGGAACGTGCGATCGACGACCGTGGGGTCCATTCCATCGGTTCCAATCAATGCTGCGAACACGAACGCCAAGTCGTCAACATGCCGCGCGATGGGACCAATCTTGTCCATCGACCATGCGAGAGGCATGCAACCAAAACGACTAATGCGTCCAAATGTAGGCCGCAATCCGCTTGTGCGACAACGCCTGCAGGGCGAAACGATACTGCCGAGCGTCTCGCTGCCGAGTGCAAATGTGGCGAGCCCCGCAGCGACCGAGGCGGCACTGCCCGCTGACGAACCGCTACTGCCTTGGTCAGTGTTCCACGGATTGCGAGTCATTCCGCCGAACCACTCGTCACCCCACGCCAGCGCACCGAGCGTCACTTTTGCTAAGACCACTGCACCTGCTTCTTGCATGCGAGTCGCCACAGTTGCAGTGTTGGGACGAACTTGATCTTTAAACGGCTCGGCTCCCCAAGTAGTCTTCCACGGCGGCATGGCAATCAAGTCTTTCGCAACCCACGGAATACCATCCAGCACACCGCGAACTCGACCTTCAACGCGCCGTTTATCAGCACCCGCAGCCAGCTCCAACGCGTGCT
>JANPLP010000536.1:0-1959 GCA_031426595.1 Planctomycetia bacterium
ACCTGAATCAAACGCTTTGGGGTAGGGGGCGGTGCGTCTACCCATGATCAAATCCCATGCTTTAGAGCGCCCCGACGCTCACAATCGATGCTGAACGATGCACCGCCTCAATAAACGAATTACGTGAATAAGCCGGGTTTATCATCGAACTGGGTAGGCGCAGCATATTAACTGAGCTTCTTATTTGATACCTTGATGTGTAAGTGTTTAAAAGCTGGGCGTTTAACGAAACTACTTAGGCGAATGGACATGGGACTATTGGATGCATTTACGGGACGCATACTGGCATGGAATGTGGCAAAAAAGGAAGCGTTTCCAATTGTTTGTCGAAACCTGGAGTCTTTCAGCGATCGACTGCGCGGATACGAGATGCCGGACTTGGCGATTAAGCGAATACGCGAGTTGATTTACGGCTACTGGTTCTGCGCCATACCGACTTTCAGCAGGTCGTTATACGGGGAATCTCCGTTCCGATTTGCAAGCCAAGTAAAGAAGTTGATGAGCACAGCGAAGCTATTCGACCTAGTCGCACCGTTACACGCGTCATACGTGCTCAGCGTTCATGGAGAGACTCCGGAGCTCGCTTCTGGATTGATTGAGGGAGTTGCGGCAATGTACAAGAAACCTGACCAGTTTGTCGAAAAGTGGGATCGGCTATTAATTGGAAGCGAGAATGTAACGGTAGCTTCTGCGATCGCCTGTTCGAAAGAGCTTGACCATGCTTTTGGAATACCGGAAAGCTTTCAGAATCAGTTCGTCTGGAGAGAGCCTTCCTACTGCTGTGCAAACGGATTGACCGTTCTTTTCAAGGACAATGCTTGGAGCCAGTGTTGTGAAGAGGAGATTCGAGTTCACTTGCGGACGTAAACTATTCTTGCATGTGTTCGGTGAGCCACATCTGCACTTGCTGTAGCTGGGCGGGATCGAGCTTACTTAGTTGTGCGACCGCATAGTTGACCTGCTGCGCTTTCTCAAGCGCGGCAGGCAATTTTTTGCGGTCGAATGCGACTGGGCATCCCGAGATCCATTCACCAGGTGTAACGCCTATTGCTGCGAAGAAGCGGCAAATTGTTGACGACCGAACCGTGTACCTGCCAAGTTCTACGTCGGTTAATCTACCTGAATCG
This sequence comes from Planctomycetia bacterium, assembly GCA_031426595.1. Classification (GTDB taxonomy): domain Bacteria; phylum Planctomycetota; class Planctomycetia; order Pirellulales; family Pirellulaceae; genus Aureliella. The sequence goes on from JANPLP010000536.1 coordinate 1,128, forward strand.
CGGATGACCATCCATGCGAGTGAAACCGAGCATCACTCGACTGGCGGCGTTCGGGTTTGCCCGATCTTCCCAGAACTGCGGCCGTTCTTGGAGTCGGCATGGGATGCAGCCCCTAACGGTGCCGTCTACGTGGTTGAACGCTACCGAGGGAATTCGGTCAATCTGCGAACGCATTTCGAGCGGCTGATCAAGCAGGCGGGTTTGGTGCCCTGGCCAAAGCTGTTCCAAAACCTGCGTGCCAGCCGAGAAACGGAACTAATGGCGGTTTACCCCGCTAAGGACGTCGCTAGCTGGCTCGGCAACTCTGTTCCGGCGGCGACGGCGCACTACGCGATGGCGACGGCTGAGAGCTTCCAGCGGGCGATAGTCGAAGGGCCTCGGGGAGTGGTGGAAAAAGTGGTGCCATTTGTGAATCCATCCCTATGGGTACTGAATCCATACCGAGCCAAAATCAGGAACGAAAAAACCCTGGTTTCCAAGGGAAAAACAGGGTTGAGATGGCTGGGTGCGGCTGTGGTGCCATAGTGGGCGAAGAGGGACTCGAACCCCCGACATCTACTTTGTAAGAGTAGCGCTCTAACCAACTGAGCTATTCGCCCTTCGAGTGTGTCGGCTCGCAGAAGGAATGCGAGCAGGGCACTAACTATCAGGGATGCAGTATGCGGTTGACTTGTTCGGACTAAACGTTCGCAAGTTGACGGGTGCGACGGGCGCGACGCTCTGCGCGCAGGCGACTGCGACGCTTAACTTCGCTCGGCTTTTCGTAAAATTCACGACGGCGCATTTCTTTCTTAATACCGCTTCGCTCAACCAATTTTCGGAATCGGCGAAC
>JANPLP010000537.1:0-9141 GCA_031426595.1 Planctomycetia bacterium
ATCCCACCCATGCCCATCCCACCCATGCCGCCCATTCCCATACCTCCCATACCCATCCCATCTCCCCCTTCACCGTAACCGCCCATACCCGAGCCTCCTTCGGCCCCCATTCCACCCATGCCGCCCATGCCCATGCCTCGACCGCTTCCCATTCCCATGCCGCCCATGCCCATGCCCATGCCGCCCATACCCATTCCACCTCCCATGGATCCGCCAGGGGTTGCAGGATCCGTGTCCCCTAAACGAACTTGACGAATTTCAAGCATCAACGCGGCATTTCCGCAGTCGGCCAAAAACCGGGGCACTTTTCGCTGATCCATTTTGAAACGCAAGCGAACTGGTACTCGCTTAGCGACAGCAAAGTAAGCATGTTCAGGCGACTCACTCTGCATATTGGTACGCAGCTCTTCGCCGGTGATTGGTTTGTAAGTTGCATCCACGTATCGCCCGTTGGCAGGATCCATGGTCATCACCATTCCTGCTCCACCCTCGGAGCCCTCGCCCCCCTCGGAGCCCTCCATCCCCATGCCGGCCGATCCCATATCGCCCATGCCCTCGCTCCCGCCACTGGAGCCCATTTCACCCATACCTCCCTCCATGCCCATACTTCCCTCCATGCCCATGCCGCCCATCCCCATACCCATGCCCATGCCCATTCCCATACCACCCGCAGCCATAGGGCTATCGATAGTTCCAGCACGACCTACTGCGGGCTTACCTATTCGAATAAATTCGATTTCCTTGATTGAGGTTTGGAAGTTCGCTTTGGCACCTTCATTGGTTTTAGCGATGATTCGCATGATGCCTTCGAGGATCCACATGTTCTCTTGTGTGTAGAGGATCTCATACACGGTCGGCGCGTTACCTCGCCACAACCGCAATGAGTTGATCAATTCGTCTTGGCTAGGCTTGGGCCAAATCACAAGATCCGTCGATTGAAGCATAGAAGGTCCCATGCCGGAGCCCATACCCATACCCATACCCATCCCAGAGCCCATGCCGCCATCGCCTTCACCCATGCCGCCTTCACCCATCCCTCCCATGCCCATGCCGCCCATACCCATGCCACCCATTCCCATGCCCATGCCACCCATGCCACCCATCGCGGCGTTGTCATTCGCTTTGCCGACCCATTCGGTGCCGATGATTTTGACGATCTTGGGAAGTTGGTCTGCAAAATAGATCGCGTAGGCTTCGCGCTCGGTCTTTACGATATCTTTTGGTTCCTCTGGAAAGAGGAGAGAGGTTTCGATCGGGTTGTATCTTTTTAGCTTATCGATCAAACGCTTGTTGACGAGCGCTTCTTCAGGCCAAACCAGCAGCTTTGACTGGCGTTCGTATTGCAATCGCCAAGCGTCTTCGACATCGTCGCGGACACTGGCGATAATCTCATCCATCTTCTGTTTAGTAATATCGTTCGGGTGCGTCGGCAAACTCGAACGCACGGTAGTAATATCACTGTACCGCTGGTCGAGCGCGGTGGCTTGATCGGTGTAAAGCTTCCCCAGGGTCGAGCTGGTCAAGAAGAAGCCAACGATGCCTAGGATCACAGAGACGCCCGAGATGATCCAAAACTGGTGCTTGGCCGCTTGAGCCATAAATTGTTTGAGCTGATCCATTTTTCGTTTCTCCCCAGCAACCTTGAAGGGCTATTTGTCGATGCGTTGTGTGTAGTTGGCAATCGTCTTGCAAAGCCTCGCCGTCCATTTCTGAGAGCGAGTGATTGCGGTTTGAATCTTATCGAGCTAAGGATTCGTATTCACGTCTGTCGGTGCACCTTCAGCGGGTGGTTGTTCAGCAGGTGCCTCGGCAGCAGGTGCTTGAGTTGCTGGGTCTGCTGCGGGATCCACTGCCGGATCGGTAGCAGGCGCTGACGCTGCGGGTGTTACCGAGCTGTCTTGAGTTTCTGCTGGATCAGAAGATGGGCTTCCCGCTTCACCCGCCGCGGCTTCACCCGCCGCGGCGGCAGCCGCCGCTTTCGCTTCTTCCGCTGCTTTCTCTTGAGCTTCGACGCGGAGGCTCAGTGGTTTTTCTTGCCAAACGACCTGAACGACAAAGCTGAACCTGGGAGCTGGGAAAAACTTGGGGCAAGTGGGATCCTCTGGAGGTAGGCCTGAGCCTGCAGCTCCACCGGCCCCTCCCATACCGCTGCCCATGCCACCGCCCATTCCCATGCCTCCCATCCCCATGCCTCCCATTCCGCCGCCAGGGCCTCCCATGCCACGGCCGCCTCCCATCCCGCCGCCTAAACCGCCTTCGCCGCCCATGCCAGCTGGGTTATTACCGTACCGCTTCACCCACTCAGGATTTACGATTTTAAACTCTGGCTCGGACGCGTTTGGGGCAGACGGCAACACAAAGGCGTTACTAAAGCCGAGTTCTTTGAAGGTAAAATCGCGAGGTTCGCCATCGGGCCCAGGCAATTTTACGCTGCCGGTTTCCAACCGATGGATAAGTGTCTTCAGAACAAAGTCTTCAAGCTCATCACTATTCGCTGCGTACTCGCGACCGTTGTGATAATGGTAACCGTTAATCTGAATGACCCAGCCCGGCGATTCGCCCCCTTCGGCACTGACCGTAGTATCAGCACTAACAGTGGCATCGGCTGTGGCGGTAGCGTCCGTTGCGGCGCCTTCAGTTGGGGCATCGCCCCCTTCGGCAGATGGGTCAACGACAACAGCCAGCCCTAAGCGATCTTCTCGAGTCCGTTTGTCTTCGTCATAAAGGGCAAGAACATTTTCAGTTAAGTACGTCGAAATCGATTCGAAGTACTTCGAGTCAATCTTGGTTATGTGCAGATCCGTCCGCTTGTTGTAGGGCACTTCCAGCGGCGATGGATCCGGCGGCGCGTTCGGTTCACGGCCAAGTGCATCGTAAAGAGTCTTGATCATCTCCAGCACAAGCAGTTTGCGATCCGCGTTGCCACTAACCTCTTGACCAATCTTGGTTAGCAGTTCGACTTGGTTCTGCTGTGCCTTATCATCAGCGATCTTGGTATCACTAGTTTTTTTAGTATTCTCAGCCGCCGACATGGCCGATTTCCATTTGTCCGGATGAACGTACTTCCAGCGACTGCTCGCAGGCAGCAGATTTGCGGCAAAGCCTAACATTAGTAGCGAAGCAGCCGCCACGGCCCAGGGTTTCTTTGAGCGAATTAGTCGCTCTTTCAAAATCTCCGAAGGGACCAAGTTCGTCTGCGCAGGACCTTTGCTTAGCATCTGCAAACAGAGGCCGTAGACTGGACCAAACGCGGGCAGATGCTCTTTAAATGCAGGCGCTGCCGTGACTTCTTCACCAGAAAGTTGCTCAAACGTGTCAAGGACTTGCACATCCATTGCCAAGTTCTTGCTCAGGTACTGCGAGAGCCCAGGCAGCTTAACCGAGTTGCCAAGCATCAGGATCGACCCGATTTCGGCTTTCTTGTTCAAGCTTCGGAAGAAGCCCATCGAACGTTGAACTTCAGTTACCAAGTCATTGAACACCGGTCGCATGGCTTGGAAAACCAACTTCGGATCATCGGCCTCCATGGCGTTGCGTTTAAGATGCTCGGCTTTCGCGAAGGTCAGCTTAAGATCTTTGGTTAGCTGACGAGTGAAGTGATTGCCCCCGAGTGGCATACTGCGCTGCCACACGCGATAACCGTTGGTGACAATCAAGTCTGTCGCGTCGGTGCCCATGGCCAGGACAACCGTTGACTTGGGTGGGTTCTCGGAATCATAGGGAACATCGGCGTTCGTCAGCGATTTGTCGAACGTCACCATGTTGTAGATACTGAGTGGCGCGAGTTGTAGTAAGTCGATTTCAATATTGGCGGCTTGCAACGGCTTGAGCGCGCGAATTACAGCATCGCGTTTCATCGCGAACAAACCCACTTCACTCTCCAGCGCGAACCCATCAGAAATGTCCCCGCCCGACATCAGTTGATAATCCCAAATCACATCCTTGAGATCAAACGGAATCTGCTGCTTGGCTTCATACTTGACAATGTCAGGGATCTTCTTCAGTTCAACAGGCGGTGGTTTAAAGAATTTGGCCAAGCCGCTTTGTCCAGGAACGCTGAGCGCTACGCGGCACTTCTTCAAATCATTGCGGCCGACAAAAGTCTCCAGTGCCTCGCGCACCATGACCTCGGGTTCCGCTTCTGGTTGGCTGAGAATCTTCGGGTACTCGATGTAGTCGAACGCCTCCGCGACGACTGAATCTCCGTCGAGTCGACAGCGCAGCGCCTTGATGGCACTCTGCCCGATTTCGATTCCCCATACCGACGACTTTTTCGCCATTTGAACAATCACCTAAGCTAATGGAAAATGATCAATCCCATCGCTCAAACTGTCGACCTAAGTTGACTACTCGGCAGGCCCGCCGAGGGGCAACCTTGAACTCAAAAGTGCGACTTCAGAGTAGAATGACAAGTCTGGAAGTGGACGAGAGTTTGTGCGATGAGACTTCTACCTCCTTAACTGTATCGAGCTCAGACCCCACCTGTCAAATTTCTCTGCCAATATGACGCTCTTTTTAGCGATTTTTCCGATCAGTCCGCGTTCCAACCCCCGTGGCACTGCTGGCGGAGTCTGAAGTTACTTCAATGGAACGGTTTACAAGTGCTTCTCGATTGATTAGGGAAATCGCCTGGTTCTTACAAATGCCCCATCCCTTACTAGGCTCTCGGTTGAGTAAACTTGCCGTCCGCAGGTCTGCTTAACGGGTTCCACGCGCTGGTCCTTTTATCTGGGCCGCCAAACCCAGTTGATTTTGATCCTTCAGCCCTGACTTTCCTGTGCTACTACTTTTCGCTCTACCAGTTTCGTTTTGGCCATTCAATTTCGATGATCGAGGACTTTGATGAAGCTCCGTGAGTGCATGTTGCTGTTGCCCGGCTACGGGCTCGACGACTTTCCGCGCACTTTGCCTTCTAACCAAGCCCACGAGTTGCTTGGGGGCTGGGTCGCGCTCTGGCACCCCAATCTGATTAATGCCTGCCGCACCGCACCGCGCTGGCAACAAGCGACCTACCCACCGCTTGAATTGAATGACTTGTTGATGGTTTTACCCAGCATCAGTCAATCGGTGCTGCGAGATGGATTTGCGGAGGAAGTCGCAGCGGCGGGTGGCATGCTGGTACCAGCCCGCGCGCCCTGGGCTGATTTTCAAGCGGAACTACTGCGTGCAACGGAGCTGACACAGACCAATGCCACAATTGATGGACTCAAGCAAGATTTTGCGGCGCTGGGCTACGCCTACTTGCAGGTCCAATTGATGACTCGTCAGTTGCGATACACCAGCAACCTCGACGAACTCCTCTTCAGCGACCAGGCCCTTCAAGCGGCACAAGCGGCCCTGGCTGACGATCGTGCAACGGCGGAGCGCATGCTGCAATCCTGTTTCGATCAGCTTGGGCAGGAACGCGATCACTACTATTCGCTCGATGTAAACTTGATCGATGTGACGCTGCTCGCGCCCACGACGCTCGGCGCGTCGCTGAAGAAACAACTGAGCGACCCAGCGGCGCCGACATCGTTACTGGCTAGCGCGGCGATCGTGGGACAGCTACACCTTCAGCCATCCGAGTCGATCGAATTGCTGACGAAATCGTTGCACGATCGCCAGTGCACGCTGGTCGGTGGGCTTGAGCATGAGCGGCCTCACCCACTGATGAGCTTTGACGCAGTGCGGCGAGACCTAATACGAGCTCGTGCGGCCTACGCGTCGTGCGGCGTCGCGCCTCCGAAAGTCTTCTCGCGATATTCGTACGGTGCAACCCCCGACATGCCATTGCACCTGCGGCGAACTGGTTTTACAGGCGCAATGCTGATCGCCTGGGAGAATGGAAGTTACCCGCAGGGGGCTCAAGCAAAAATTTCGTGGGAGGCATCGGACGGTACATTCTTACCGGCGCTGACCCCTAAAGTCATGGATGCATCGGACCCATCTAGCTTTCTAGTTCTCGGATTAAAGGCGGGTGAGGCGTTGGATCGCGAACAGGTTCCAGCGATGGTGCTAGCGCACTGGCCGAGCCGCTATTGCGACTATTTCCATTTATTGGTCACCATCACAAAACGGACACCTGCATTAGGCAAATGGGTTTTAGCTGACGATTTCTTCGAGAATAGCGATCCTTGCTACCATCAGGAGAGACTGGCCGCAAATCAGTTTCGCCACGACTGGCTGAGTGATTCAAGCGCGTTAACTACAGTGCAAATCTTTCAGCGAACTCAGCACTACCAGCGACTCCATACGCTCGCGAACTCGAGTCAAAACTTGGCAAACCTGGTCTACCAGTTGGAGCACTATCACAACCTCGCCAAGCTCACCGAAGACAACAGCCTCAGCACCGAAGCTCAGACGCCAACTTACCAGGCAGCCGAACTCGCAGTGTGGGCTCCGCAACTGTCTGAGATCTGGAACCGCATAGATGCATTGCTGGATCCAACAACTGCCGAAAGCGAGCCCGCGAGGATCGACGAAGCGCTTGCCGCGCACACTGACGAATTGCTCGAGCGACTCGCAAGACGTTTGGTGCCGGGTGCGAAGCCGCTGCTAGCAACCAGTGCTGACAAAGCAGTTGCCGGCAACACAGGTGCGAACAAAACAAGAGCAAACGAGGTGGCTCGACTGATCATCAATCCGTATAGCTGTGCAACGCGATTGCCTGTCCACATCGATTCAAAACAAACAGTTGCACCTGAGTCAGCTTGCGTTCACTCTAACGGGTTGGTAGGGCTGAAGCAGGTGACACTAACCGACACTCCGCAATTCGGATTTGTTCTCGCCCAGGTGACAGATTCGCAACCTGCAAAAGCGAAGCAGCGGGCGTTGGCTGACACAATCGGTTTGCTACAGAACGAATTCCTGGAAGCTCAGATCGATTTGCAACGCGGCCATTTGCGGAGCTTTCACGCTCCAGGCCAACGCGGCAATCGCTTTAGTTTTTCGCTGGCTAGGCGCGAGTTGGCTGGAAACGAATACAAGTACTCCGAAATGCAAGCAGAGCGGGTTCAAACGCTTGTCAATACAAACGTCCAAGGAGCGATTCGTGCGAGTGGGCGGATGCTCGAGCGAGGGGAACAAGCGGGCAAATTTGAAGTCGATTACACGCTTTGGCGGGGCAGTCGGGTACTCGATATTACCGTGCGATTGAGCGAATTGAAACCGTTGTCACAAGATCCATGGAAGTCCGCTTACGTGCTGCGTTTTGCTTGGCCTACAGACGCGGCTATCGTTCGCAACTTTGCGGGCGGAACGCGCGACTCCTGGTCTGGTGGTACCGCCGTCGCTCCGCAGTTGATTGAGGTTGACGAGGCCGCGTATCGAACGCATCTATTGACGGGTGGGCTGGCTTTCCATCGCCGCATTGAAAGTCGATTTATGGAAACACTAATCGCCATCCAAGGGCAGTCAGAAGTGACTCAACGGTTCGGAATCGCGGTCGATCTCCCGTATCCCCAGCAAGCTGCCGCGCAGTTTGTTGAGCGCGAATACGAAGTAGCGCTGAGCTCGGAGAATGCGATTCAGTCGCGCAGCAGTTGGTTGTTCAATGTCGATGCAAAGAACACGAGACTCGACATGGAGTGTCCGCTTACAAACGTCGCGGGGCGTTTGATCGGTCAACGAGTTCGCTTGACTGAGACTGAAGGGAAGCTTGCGAACACCAAGATTCGATGCTCGCGCGACGCTTGGGAGGCCTATCGCGTCGATAATCTCGGCGGCCGACTGGGGAAGCTGACGATCGCTGAAGACAGCTGCACTATTTCATTGCGAGCCAATGAACGAGTGCTGGTCGATATTTTGTGGAAATTATAACTAAACGCCGGATGGGTATCGGAACCACTCTATGCCCATCAGGATGCACGCGACCAGCATAAACAGCGTGGATGCGATCAACATCACTGTATAGACCGAGTAGGGTTGCCTAGGTTGATTGCCGCTACTCATGTTTCTCGCTCAGTTTCAAAAGGTCTGTAAACGCACAGGGCTTGGATAGGTCGGTTAGGGCGGTTGTCTCTACAAAATGATTAGTACAACTTCGTGTCGACTCGATCACCTTCGCGAATGTAGCCGGTCTGAAAGCCAGTGAGCACTTCCGCGACGGACCGGTTCGAGTCGACTCGGACAACCTTAAGTCGTCCGAGGTACTGTCCAGAGCGATGGACTTCCAGGGTTAAACCTTCCCGCATACCGGAGTCTTGACCAAGTGAAACTTCGACGAGACCGTTGGTGCTAACTGCCACCACTTTGCCATTTGCAGCGGGAGCTCCTGGGAATACCGCGTTCGGCTTGATACCGAGGATATCAAGTTTTTCTTTGGCGGACGTATAGTCGGAAGCGAGCTGTTGGCGGCGTTCATCGAGAGCTTGATACATTCCTTGCAACCGGTTGTAATCGTCGATCGCCTTGGTCATGCGGGCAAACAATTGATTGCGGTCTTCGAATGCCTCGACGTTTTGCTTGCGAAGCAGCTCATTGTCGCTAGTGCGAGCGCTGAGGTCCTGTTGGGTTTGTTGCTCGGTTGCCACCAAGTTTGTATGTGCGGCGAGGAGCTTTGTGAGCTCGGCTTCTTGAGATGCGAGTTCCTGCTCACGCTGGAAAATCTGTGTCTGCAATGCGCCGAGTGCGGACCGACGAGCCGCCTGCTCAATGGACAGCTCGCTCTTTACATCTTCCAAAAGGGTCGCCAACTGGCGATTTTTCTCGTCAGCCGCCTTCACGCGCGCCTCAAAGCCGGTGGTCGGATTTTTAACCAATTCTCGATAATTCACGTGGGACGCATTCACTGCAATCGCCAGCGAGAAGAAAATCAAGCTCAGGATGCAAATCAAACCGGTGAAAATTTTTCCCAGCAGTGTCATGCGAGAATACCTCAGTCAGAGCACGAGCCGTAAAGTTCCGGTCGGGTGCGCGATTAGAATAGGCGGAATTGAGCGGTTCTGGAAATCGGACGAGCGGATCGAGGTTGACTGACGTGTCGCAGTGAGAAAACATTCGACCACAAGCTTCAATATAGTTACGCATGAATTCGACTGTCAACGAATTCGGAAAAAATAGGCGGTTTGGGTTACTAGTTAGCGGTCGACATCGACAGGCGGCGTCCGTCGGTACAGGTGGCATTCGGTAATCCGAAGCACAATCGCTTACCAAAAGAGC
>JANPLP010000538.1:0-11896 GCA_031426595.1 Planctomycetia bacterium
CTCGGCCCTGGTCTTTTACATGTTCGACGCGCGCTTTCACCGACGTATGGTCACTCTCCTCTGGAACTGCTGCAATTTCGTATCAAGTTATGCTGGAAAAGCTGCGAACGCATTCGAACCGTGAATGACCAACGCAATCGAGGGGCCTTGGCACCACAAAAGGTTTTAACAAACCATCGCTCTCTCAATTTAAACTGGGACAACTACCGCCCTGACTAAGACCAACATGAATTGGTGCCTCTGCTGAAGAAAGGGAGGAAAAGAGGACAGGCGATGCATAAGTCGCCAGGGGGAGTCGGTGATGGCATTCGGAATTTTCGGCTTATGAAGGTGTGGGTATAAGCCGATTTGGGTTAGATTGGCGCAGATCGCCACCATCGACTGCGTAATTCTCGAACCGAGATTCAGAAAACCTAACACCAAAATGGTGCAGCGCGCAGCGCCAGAACTGTTGCAGTCACTGCAACCATCAGTGAAATTCGAGTTGACATAGTGCAAACACTCCGGCAAGACGGCATTCGACTGACTCGCATGCAGCAAGCGCTCGGCCAATTGAGCGAGGAACAGCAGGCCGCGATTCGGTTGCGTTACGTCGATGGACTCAACACCAAAGATATCGCTGCGAAATTCAACAAGACGGATGGGGCTATCCGCGTCCTTCTGTCAAGAAGCGTGCGGCAACTTGAAGCGCTACTTCAAGACGTAAAGCCCACGCGTTAACCATGGGCTTTACGAATCTGTTTAGAATCAGACTTTCTGCTCATCCGGAATTTGCAGTACTAACGAGTCTGATCAATCATATCTTGAACTCGTGTTCAACTTGAATTGACCTACCATCGTTGCAGTGTCTCAGCGACGCTCGCAACACATGCAATCCGCTGCTCAGCTTGGGCAAACTGGCCAAGTGAAAGTGTTCTTCGAACAGTCCGTTGGGACGGCGTTTGGACTTCAGTTCTGTCGCTAGATTCTCGCCGTTTAGCTTCAATTCCAGCAGTTCATAAATGGGCTCCTTAGCCAAACCTTGAGGCGTGTTACGCCACGCACAACGAACGCGAACGTTGATCTGCTGGTTGTCTTCAAGGTTAGGTCGGCCCACTTCAAACGGATCGTCGGATCTGAGCAACTGGATTGAAACTGGAGGGCGAACGATTTCCGGATTATCCCACCATTGCCACTGAGCAGCATGCTGGCGGACGAAATCGAGTACAGCTTGACTGCCGCCGTGCATCCAAGTTTCACTGCGACTAACCGCGTCGTGACGGGCTGCCACGATCCAGTTTTCCTTCAGTGCATTCAAAAAACCATCCCAACTAGGTTCCGTTGCAAGAAACAAGGTTCGAAAGCCCTCCGTCATATCGGCGAACCACCAAGGCTCGGGGCCATGAGCGTCCTGCAAGGAAACGAATGGCAGCTGCATGTGATAGCGCTTTAAAAACGGTTCACTATTGGTGAAGTCCGGATTGCCGAAGTGAAACGTGCTGATCGCCGCGAAGCCGCCGCGCTCAATGGAATCGTCCAGCAACATGCGGACTAGCGGTTCGTTCTCACCAAACTGCCAAATCAATCGACCTCTTCCGGACTCTAATGCTTTCAGTCGGTCTTGTTGAAAATTCTCCCAAGTGACGACACCTTTGTTGGCCAGTGAGGGGCCGAAGTCCGATGCGGGAGGTGCGACGATATCGCTAGTGTGGCTGTAAGTGCCCATGCCATCGACGTGAACCCATGTGCCGTACTCCTCATCCGACGTGAAAAAGCGAACGGGAACCTGCTCGCGATCCGCGATGGCCTGTGCGCGCTGGAGCCAATCGGACTTAGCGTTTTTAGCGCCCCACAAATGAATCTTTAATGATTTGGCCAGTAACACCGCCTCCCGCGGACTCCCCTGTCCGTGAGCTTCGATCTGAATGCTGTAGACATTCAATCCCTCTGGAAGCGGCTTGGCGTTTACGAACGACTTCGAGGACACCTGCGGCGCGAGAGGCTGGGCACCATCCGCCGGATCAGTCAACGCATCCAGTGCGTCCAACTGATTTAAAGCGTCGAGCGCATAGTACGTCGCCATCGGGTTGCTGCTCCATCCGGGACGGTCGCCAAAGCCACCGTCTTCATTGAACAAGCTGCAGATGAAACGGATACAAGACTGGCGATTCGTAAGTTGTCCGCCAAGCAGCTTCAACGCATTCACAGCTGCCCACGTGTAGGCAATATCATCCACCGCGCCGATGCGGGCTCCCGGTTGATAGGTGAAGCCTCCGCTAGGGTACTGACAGCGATTTAGCCAGTCGATGGTTTGCGATTTGTCGCTGGGCAAGGATTGAAGGACCGCTTCGGCACGTAATCCCCACCAAGTATTCAGAACATTGCCGTCACTTCCGTCACTTGCCGGAGTATTGTTAAAGGTCCCGTTCGTGCGACGGCATCGCTGTAGATAACGAATATACGCGTCGGGTATTTGTTCACTTGCCTGTCCAAGTAGGTTTCGGCAAACGATGGCCGAAATCTCTTGGATGAACACTGGGTTTCCATCCTTTTCATACTGCTTCATGTATTCGACAGGCTTCTTCCATCCGAGCACGGTGTCGCCAAGCGTGCCGACTTCCTCGTTGAGCCAGATCAAACTTTGTAGCTGTTGGAAGCTGAAGATGCGGTGCTCTTGTTCCAATGACTTTAAGGCCATGGGATGATGCGCGCGAATGTATTCGGCTAGCTTACCCGAATGTGGAAGAGTCACCGATAAGATGTTGGCACAACCGATGACGGCGAATGTCGGAGTCAGATGCGATCGCAGTTGATCGCCCCAACCATAACCTCCATCATCCCGCGACAAACCTTTGAGGTAATGGTGAACCTGCAGTCTCCAACCACTAGCACTTGGCGTTTGTGCCCAGGTTCCGTTGGAGTTTGAAAGTAATAGACCCGCGGCCGTAGATGAAGCTAGAAAACGGCGACGACTGTGAGTCATTTAACGGTATCCTGTTTCGACGTTGGCTCTTTGGCCGCGGGCTGGAGCGGCGAGGCAGCTTTTTTGTCGGCCGCGGCTGAAGTATTTTTGGCCTTCGCTGGCCGGATGGGCCACAACTCTGACTCCGTGCGGGCTGACTTTAGAAACTCTTCACAACGAGCGACCTCTTCCGGATGTTGACCAGCCACATCTTGCGCTTCGCCAATATCGCTCTTGAGATCATACAGTTCCAGCGGCGTCGTAGGTGACAACTTTACCGCCTTCCAATCGCCGATGCGCGCAGCCTGCGTAAAGCCACGCTCATGAAACTCGAAGTACAGAGGTGGATGTTCTTGCACCTTGCCACTGAGCCAGGACTGCCATACTGAAACGCCGTCAATGCTGCCGGGAGTTTTTACGCCGGTCAACTCCGACATCGTGGGCAAAAAATCGGCAAACGTCCACACTTGCTGACTCACCACGCCAACTGGAATTGTTCCTGGCATGCGAACTATCGCAGGGGTACGAATGCCACCCTCGTACATGTCGCGTTTGAATCCTCGCAAGGGCCCAGAGTGATCGAAGAGTTCATCCCGATACGCAGCGCCGTTGTCACTTGCGAATATCACCAGAGTATTATCAGCAATCGATAGCTCCTTCAACAGCGACATGATCCGTCCAACGTCTTTGTCCATGCGCGTGATCATCGAAGCCAGCTTTTTCAAATCGCCGGGCCACGATTGGTCGTCATACGCTTGAGTGTCTGGAACTTGCAACTTGGCATGCGGGATCGTCAGCGCGAGATATAAAAAGAACGGCTGGTCCTTATTAGTCTTTATAAACGTGAGCGCTTCATCGGCTAGCAAGTCATGCGAGTACTTCATGCCGTTGAAAATTACCTGTTCTTCGTTGCGCCACAGGTGCTCGGGGTAATATTCGTGGGCTTCACGCTGGCAGTTGTAGCCAAAAAAATAGTCAAAGCCCATTTTGTTGGCGGTGCTGGCCGAACCCGGGTGTCCGAGGCCCCATTTGCCGATGAGACTCGTTTTGTAGCCAGCCTGCTTCATCAAGTGCGCTACGGTGAAAGTATCGGCAGGCATGGGGACTTGCCCCTCAGGCTTAACTTCCTGATTGCCTCGAATCGCCGCGTGTCCATTGTGCTTGCCAGTCATAAGTGCGCAGCGCGATGGTGCGCACACCGTAGCGCCCGCGTAAGCCTGGGTAAAACGCATGCCCTCTTTAGCTAACTGATCGATATTAGGCGTTCGTATCAATTTCTGACCATAGCAACCCAAATCGCCGTAGCCCAGATCATCGGACAGTATGAAGATCACGTTAGGCTTGTTGCCCGCGGTTGGTTGACCGTGAGCCAGTCGGCCATCGCTTAGGTGCAGGAACCAACCGACCATGGCCAAGTTCGCCCAAAAAGCAACTGCTGATGCGCATCTCATATTGACCGCCGGTGACAAAAGGTTGTGGAAGAAAAGATTGGGTGGTTCGAATGTTCTTATGGGGTCTCAGTGTAGCGTTTTCTGCTCGTCCTGCTCCTGGCAATCACACCTCGCGTTTGCCCGTTATCGCCAACGTTGAATGCGCGGCTAAAACAATGAACAAGGTGTCCTGTCACGTTCTGTGAAAACCTGGAACACGCTGTCTTTGCCATTCCGATTCGTCCATAATCATCCTCGATAACTTTCGACCTTGCAGCCCATTCTCCAACCTACATCACGGGCCAACTATGGATCACTCCCATTTTCTTGTCGAGCATTTTGAAGTCAGTCGCAGGTATTTCCTGCGTACCGGGGTGTTGGGACTGGCGGCTGCGCAACTCGCGGTGAACGCAGTGGGGGATGAGTCGACCCAGCCTGCGCCGAAGAAACATGTCAAACCGGAAAAAGGTGGTGTACTCCCCGATCCGTATTTTACTCCGCCGAAGGATTTCCGCGATGTGTCGCGAGGTAAGCCGCTGCCGCATTCGTTGTCGGATGAAAAGAAAGCCGAAGTCGGGCTGACGCGAGAGACTTGGCAACTGGAAGTCATCTCCGACCCTGACAATCCGACGAAGATTGGCAAACCATTGACGAAAGCCGATGGAACGTCGCTCGATTTTGAAGCCTTGTTGAAGCTCGGCGAAACACATGCTGTGCGATTTCCAAAAGTCATGACGTGTCTGAATCTCGGTTGCCCTCTCGGCATGGGATTGTGGGAAGGAGTGCCGCTGCGCGAGATCATCTGGCTGACAAAACCGCGCGAAGATCTGCGACGAGTTTTTTATTACGGCTATCACAATGACGACCCAGCGCAAATGTTTCGCAGCTCGCTGCCGATCGGACGCATACTGGAAGATCCATTCGATCTGCCACCCGTGATTCTGTGTTATAAACTGAACGGTGAATGGCTGGACTCCGAACGTGGCGGTCCGGTCCGCGTTGTGGTACCCGAAGCCTACGGTTTCAAATCCATTAAATGGCTGTCACACGTCGTGCTGACCAATCTGGCTCATGCCAATGACACGTACGCCAATCAGAACAACGACGTTGACAGCCCCCTGAAGACGTTTGCCGCCACAATCACAGTCCCAAAAGAGGTGAGGGCGGGCGAAGCGATCACCGTTTCTGGATATGCTCAGGTTGGTATCTCAGGACTTTCAAAAGTCCAGGTATCGATTGAATCCAACGCAATTGAACGACCGCAGAACGATCCCCATTTCACAACCGCACCGTGGGTCGATGCAGAATTGTTACCGGCACCTCAGCGCTGGGCGGCCCTGAACGGCGGTAAAATTCCGGAGCAGACCCATGGGTTCGATTCAGCCGGTGTTCCGAAGGCGTGGCCCATGCGACTTACCAATGCACATTGGGCGGCAGTCATGCCCGGTCTGGCCGCTGGTGAATACACGTTCCGTTGTCGCACGATTGACGAACAGGGTCACGCGCAGCCTATGCCACGGCCATTCAGAAAGTCCGGCCACGCAGCGATCGAATCGCTTGGAATAACAGTTGTCGATTGACATGCACGTTTCCAGATCGCGCAGCCCGTCGCAAGCCGGCTGTTGATTTCATGTCTCTTAGTAGCCCGAAGAATCAACGTGGATACGTTTCGCCCGTATTAAACTCAGCTATCCGCTTTTTCCGATTTCGAATACCAACGATGGCCAACCCCGCAGCGGTGTCGCTACTGACGTTCATTCTAATTTGTCATTTTGCGGGTCAAAACCAATCACTTGTTTGCGAGTTAATGGCACTATACATGGTACCATGAAAGCCCAAGTGGTTGAGCAGTCAATCTGACAACAACAGCCGGTGGACCAGCGCGCACATGAGGGCGTGTCCTGAGCGTCGCATCTCCCGCCTCCCCATCAAGCAGCGCTATAATCGCCGAGTTAAGCGACCCCCATTCGCTGCTCATCAGCGTGGCGAATACGAAGCAAGTTTCAGCAATCGTCAAGCGTAGCGGATTCGAACGAGGCACAACGTGTCCGCTTGCGTGGCGATGGCAAGTTCAGTCAGAACGAATATGGCGATGTCTGAAGTCAGGCGGTTGCGAAGTTTCAGTTGGCTAACGAGTGCGGCGAAAACATGGTGGAAATGCCTGAACACCTTGCTGAATCAACTTCGTCTCAAAACGTCGGGTGGACCGGAGCATGAAATCCCCATGCAGCGGGTTTCGCCTACCGAATGCTCCCCAATAATTCACGTATTACATTAATATTCGCCGGTTTGACTAAATGGTGGTCGAAACCTGCTTCAAGCGACCGCTGGCGATCTGCCTCGTCGTCGTGTCCAGTAAGGGCAATCAAGATGGCGTCCCTTAGCTTGGGTTCAAGTCGCATTTGCTTCGCCACTTCAAGACCAGTCATCCCGGGCATGCTGTTGTCCATCAGCACTGCATTTGGCTGAAAGTCGAGTGCGACTGTTAATGCAGTTGGACCGTCAGACGCAGTTTGAACTTCATGGCCAGATGCCTTTAACAGCGTCGAGAGCATGAGCCTTGCATCACGCATATCATCTACTACGAGCACTCGCAATGGACCGTTTTTCCCTGTCGGCAACTGCGGAAGTGTTGGATTACCAATCGCAATCAAAAGATTATCCAGACTGCTTAACTCAACTGGTTTTACTAAGTGGTAATCAAACCCTGCTGCACTTGAACGGCGGCGGTCCTCGTCTTGTCCCCAACCTGTGACCGCAGTAACGATCATTCCGGCCGACCAGGGCTGCTCTCTAATACGTTGACAGATATCGAACCCGTTCATGTTCGGTAGTCCGAGGTCCAGCAAAATCATTTCGGGGCGGAACTGTTCGGCAGCGTTCAGGGCCGCTAACCCGTCGTGGACCGTCTGAGTTTCGTGTCCCTTGAGCTGCAGCATCATGGCGAGGCTCTGTGCTGAGTCATGATTGTCGTCCACGATTAGCATCCGCCACTTCCGCAATGGCGTTTCGATATCTGCTACATTTCGCTGTGCCGATTCTTGTCGAGCGAGAATCGGCAAACGAACAATGAACTCGCTTCCCTTATTCTTGCCTTGGCTGATGCCCTCGACTCTGCCGCCGTGCAATTCAACGAGGCGTTTTACCAAGCTTAAGCCGATTCCGAGACCTCCTTGCGACTTTTCGAGCGATCGATCGACCTGTGTGAACATATCGAAGATTTTCGGCAACATATCGGCTGCGATTCCGATTCCCGTGTCCTTCACGCTAACCACAACATCATTGTTAAGAACTCCGGCCGTCAAGCGAATACGACCTCCAGCGTTGCTGTATTTAGCGGCGTTATTCAATAAGTTCGAAAATACTTGTCCAAGCCTAGTTGCGTCCCCGTCGAAAAAAACAGGATCGCTCGGCACGACGACCGTCAGTTCGTGACCGCTGGCTTCGATCAGGGGTCTACTAGTCTCCACGGCATTTTTTAGAACATCTGTCAGTTCGATCAATTCTTTACGGAGTACCAATTTTCCTTGGCTGACGCGGCTGATGTCGAGCAGGTCGTCCACCAAATGCACCATTTGATTAATCTGCCGCTGCATCATCGTCCTGATCTGTCCGAAACTTTCGTCATCATGGCTGATCATTGCCAAGATTTCTAAGCCGTTGCGGATAGGTGCAAGCGGGTTTCGGAGTTCGTGAGCCAGCGTGGCCAAAAACTCATCCTTGCGGCGGTCGGCCTCAGACAATTCTATAGCGTGCTGTCGTAGACTTTCCTCTAGCCGCTTCCGATCTACTATGTCGCGAATGTTGCACTGGATGACAGCATCCCCGTCTTCGTGGTACACGTTGCTTACGAACTCCACGTTGATGAGCCGCCCTGCCTTGGTCTCCAGCGGCAGGTCCTCGTACCGGATGAAGCCCTTCTCTTGGAGCTCTTGCATCGCCGCCTTGCTCGTCTCTGCGTCTTGGAATAGGCCGATCTGCCAGAGCTCCTTGCCCACAAACTCGTCCGTCGAGTAACCCAGCAATTCCACCATGAATGGGTTGGCATGAGTGATCGTGGCGGCGTGTGCGTCGAGGATCAGGATGCCGTCTTTGGCCGACTCGAACAGGCGGCGATAGCGGGTCTCGGAAACCTTTAAGGCGCTTTCCTCGCGCTTGCGGTCGGTGACGTCCATCGCCGCTACGGTCACCCCTTCAACCTTGCCGCCAGCCCCAAGCAGCGGTTCAACTGTCAGGTCGTAATGGTGGAGGATTTCGTCCAGTTCCACCGCGAACTCGCTCCTCTTCCCCACCCCGCTCTCAAGTACTTCCCGTTTGAGGCGGATGAGCGGCTCCACCTTCTCCGGCGACAAAAGTTCGTCGTCGCGGTGGCCGAGGATATCCGCGGGGTCGAACGCGGGATGTGGGTTTTGAATCCAGGTGTACCGCAGCTCGTGGTCCGTCGTGTACACCATGATGTGTGAGTTCTTTAGAGCCACCTGGACCCGCGACTCGCTTTGCCGCAAAAGGTTCTCGGTTTCCTTGCGAGTGGTTATGTCGCGGGACACGGACAAGAGCCGCACGACTGTGCCATCCGCGGCGTGCCGTACCGGGCTGACAGAAACGTCCCACCACCGAGGCGTCCCTTTAGCCGTTGGGCAGAACGCCTGAAACGAATAGTTTGTGCCGCCGCAAGCTGTCGCCACCGCCCGGCTCACTTCCTCGTGTACCTCCACGGGCCACAGAGCGGACCACGCTTGCCCGCACAACGGCCCGAAGTCGTCGATCTCCATTAGGCAGAGGCCGGGGGCGTTGATGTGTTGCAGTCGCCCGTCCATGTCCAGCACCTTGACGCAATCGGCGCTCCCATCCATCAGGCTGCGGTTGAACTCCTCGCTCGCCCGCAACAGCTCCTCGGCACGCTTGCGGTCAGTGATGTCCGTGATGGTTCCGACCATCTTTACGGGCCGACCGTGGTCGTACACTGCCCGGCCCGTGTTCGCCACCCAGCGGACTTCTTCGTCCGGCCGTATAATGCGGAACTCGCATTCGTACTTCGTCCTCCCGTCCACCGCCGCTTGCACGGTCGCCCATACCCGGCTTCTGTCGTCGGGATGAAGGAGCCGATCGAACCCCGCCGCTGTCCCGTCGAACTCTCCTTCCTTCAGCCCGTGGATGAGGTAGCACTCCGCGGACCAGGTGACGACGTTTGTCGCCACGTCCCAATCCCACAGACCGGTGGCCGCTGCCTCCAACGTCAGCCGCAACCGGTGTTCATTGGCACGCAGATTCTCCTCGGCCTCCTTGCGATCGGTGATGTCGATCGCCAGGCCGACGAGCTGCAACGGCTTCTCGTCGGCGGTGAACTCCACCCGCCCAATGTCGCTAAGCCACTGCACCGACCCATCCGGCCTGACTACCCGGTATTCGTTCGTATACTCCTGCCCAGGTCGCTCGATGGCCTGCCGTACCTGAGACTCGAACGAGCCCCGGTCGTCCGGGTGAACCCGCCCCAATATTTTCTCAAAGGTTTCTGGTTTGTCGGTGGTAGCATCGAAGCATGAGGCCAGACCGTGCAGCCGCCGAACCTCGTTTGTGGGAATGTGCCATTTGAAGGCAACGGCGCGGCCGATGTTTAGCGACATTTGCAACTGCTGGTTGGTCTCGCGCAGGGAAGCGTCGCGGTCCCGCAGTTCGCGGGCCATCGCCCACCGCTCGGTCGCGTTTTCGACCGCGCGGGTGAGGCTCTCGGGGGTCATCCACCCCTTGCCAAGGTAGTCTTGCGCCCCGGCCCGGAGCACCGCACGGGTTTGATCGTAGCCGACCGTTCCCGTCAGTACCACAACCGGGCAGACCGTCAGGCCGTCAGCGCCGGCCAATGCCTCGAGCACATCGACCGCGTCCATGTCCGGAAGGTGGTAGTCGAGTACAACGCAGTCGGGAGGTCCGTCAGCCTCGTCGAGAATAATACGCACACCCGAAGCCCCCGTCTCGGCTTCGACAAATCTGTACCGACGCTCAGACCCATTCAAAAGGAGACGACGCACCTCGGACCGATCATCCAGGCTGTCGTCGATAACGATCACCCGCCACGACTGCGTCAAAATGGGAGTCGAAAAAACCGTCATGGGAGTTTTCCTAAGCGTTCCGGCAGCGTGACTCGACCAAGCCAGTAGGTAAGAACGTCGATTACGATCTGGAGATGGTCCAGGTACCGGACCGGCTTGACGTGGTAAGCGTTTGCGCCAGCCCCGTAACAGAATGTCAAGTCTTTTGGGTTCGACGAAGTGCTGAACACAACGACGGGATAGATTTTGAGCGCAGGATCAGCCTTAATCGCGGCGAGCGCTTCTCGGCCGTCAGTACCGGGCGTGTTCAGGTCCATCAGCACCAGTGCCGGACGAATCGCAGCAACGCCACGCAGCAGTTCCAGGCATCCGCCCCCGGTTGTGACCCGACGCAATTCGGCCGCGATGTTGGCTTTTTGCATGGCCTGCTGGACGGTGTCGAAGTCTTCATCGGAGTCTTCGACGATAAGAATTGGTGGCAGTTTATGCGTGACCATCATGGACCCTCCTAGCCTGATAGGCTACCAAAAATGTTGAGCCCGCGTCGGAGGCTAGCTTGCACCAGCTACGGTCTCCGTTCCGATCTGGAGGGTAGTCAATTCCCATGCCGCCCTCCATTTGCATCTACTTCGTCCCCGCACGGCAAGGTGAAGTAAAAGGTGGTACCTATACCCAGGGTAGAATCGAGCCAGACTCGACCGCGGTGCCGCTCGACGAGCTTTTTGACAATGGTCAACCCGGCTCCGGTACCACCACCATACTCGTCCCGGCCATGTAACCGTTTAAACATCTTGAACACTTGCTCGCGATGCTTTGGTTGAATGCCGATTCCGTTGTCCCGTACATAATAGACTCTGTGACCCGTGGCATCTGGCGGGCACTCAGGCGGATTCTCGTGAGTTTCAATGTAGCCAACTTCGACCTGCTTCGCCGTCTTGTCGTTATACTTCAGAGCGTTCGACAGCAAGTTGACGAATACTTCCCGCACCCTTACCCTGTCGCATGTAGTGACCGGTAGCGAACGAGGAACGACGAATTCGACTTGCCCCTCAGTGGTTCGAGACCCCACCATTTCTTGCGCCTCGACCAGCAGTTCGTTTAAGTCGGTTTCTTCCATCTGGAGTACCGCTCGCCCAACTCGCGAGAAATGTAAAAGCGAATCGAGCAGGCTATCCATGCGAATAGTTAGCCGCATCAGCCCTTCGAGCTTACGGCGGTGCTCCTCGTCTTCGACGACCGCTTTGTCCAGGAGCTGGTGGGCGTACTTGTGAAGGCCCCGTAGCGGCTCCTTGAGGTCGTGGCTGGCGACGTATGCGAAGGCGTCGAGTTCCTCATTCGAACGGGAGAGGTCGGCGTTCAGGTCGTCCAGCCGCTCGGCGCGGCCGACGACCAGTTCCATCACCAACATCCGCAGGCGGGCAGCCGCTTCCACTTCGACCGCGATCCACGGCAGGGATCGACCTCGGACCGACTCGGCG
>JANPLP010000539.1:0-3664 GCA_031426595.1 Planctomycetia bacterium
ACGCTACAAGGGGACATTTCTAATGGCGCTCAACACGCCGGTGGTATTCGAGCAATTGGCGTTTTCACGATCGCCTCCCTGTGAGGAGATGGGGCTTTCAATCGCAGGCCTCGCCTTTTGGCTTGTGCCTTGAAGGCCATTCAGAGAAGTCACGCAACTGTTCGAGCAACTTGCGAGAACGCGGGCCGTGGACCGTTATCGAAGCGGTTCGCTGATTTGGATGGCTCGACAACTCCCTAGCGCCATCGATAGGCTGGAGGTTGAGGCTTAGGTGGTCGGAGGGGAGGCACTGGGGGAATTTCTCGGCCCACTCGATGAAAACAAGGGCCGGTTGTTCTAGAACTTCGTCGAGGCCAAGGTCCCACACTTCATCGACAGATTTGAGACGATAGAAATCCAAATGATAGATCTCTCGCCGTCCGCGGTAACGCTGAAGCAGAACATAAGTTGGGCTGGTGACCTCCTCGGGGGGAACGCCGAGCGATTGTGCGGCGAAACGAACGAACTGCGTCTTGCCGGCCCCTAACGTGCCACTTAGAGCGATGACGAGCGGAAGTTCGGCGGCGAGGCACAATTGGTTCGCGAGACGCTGCGTCTCTTCTAGACCGTTCAGGGATACGACGAGTTCCGACACGTACGCTATCTGCTCCAGCCGTAGGCTCGGTACATCAAGTCTTCGACGGTGCCCGTGATGTCGCGGAGTGTAAATGGTTTTGAAAGCAGCGAATGTGTTTTCAGTTCAGCGGCGCGCTGCTTAATGCGGTCGTCCAATTTCGCGGTCATGATGATGCAAGGGAGCGTGCTTTCGACGAGCATGCGGATTTGCTCGAGCGCGTCCAAGCCCGATAATCGCGGCATATGGACGTCCAGTAACACCAAGTGGAGCTCAGATTGCTGACGTACGATTTCGATTGCTTCGCATCCGTCAGAAGCAAGGTGCGTACAGAAACCGCGACGTTGAAACAGTTCGCTCAACGATTCACGAAAATCGCGGTCGTCATCTGCAATCAGCAAATGTGGCGCTGTCCACTGCACGGGGAACACCCTCCGACAAGATCAACACAGGATTCAAAGGTGAGCAAACTTGCTCGAAAAACAGCGCGGCGAGCAACTCGCCTGCCAATTCGTCAGAAACTCATACTAACTTCACAGCGTGCATTATGCGTTCCATAAGTCTCGTTTGGAAGAGAAGTTACGTAAGATGATTGGTTCTGGGGGGAATGGACCTTCTTTTTGAACAGATTAATGAGAGGGAGCCATCCGCTGAATTTGATTCTTTAAGTCTATCGTTGCACTGGCTGGGGACTACTGGCAACAAGTGGGCTCCGGTCCGACGGTGGTTGTGCTGAGACGGAGCGATTTTATGCTTGTGGCGGTTTAGCGGACGACGGGGGGGGTGGTGGGAGTAGTAGCGGCTGTCGGAGGTGGCGTAGGCACTGCGGAAACGGGCGCGCCGGGCGTTTGCGCAACTCTCGATTCTGGCGACTGAGCGGGTGCTGTTCCGGCTTCTGCGACTGCCGATTCGCCAGTGCCTTGTACGGCTGCTGCAAACAACCGCGTCCCACGGAACTCCTCATAATTGGGTCCGCGAGGCATGACACGATTTTGCGGCATGCCCCAGACGCGCGAGGTGCGGTCACCGGCGAAACGTGTTCCCTCATAAATCGTTCCCGCTTGCCATGGCCCAATGCCCAAGAACCAAGTATCGCGCGATGTGCTGGTCGAGCGCGCGATGCCTGATTGCCAGTAGGGTTCATGGGACTTCTTGACATAAGCGAACACGGCTACTTTGGCGGCGCCTAATTTGGCTTCGCGTCGCCCGATGGATAACTCTGGGATGGTCGGGACGCTGGCTCCCGCCAACATACCCGCGCCAGCTAAAGCGTTGCTAGCGGGAACGCCGTACGTAACATTATGACCATCCAACCCCATCGTTCCCAAACGCGCCTCGGCGATCAGTTCAGCTTCGTCTTTAGTATCCACCAACATCACATCCTCAGCGATCATACCTTGCCGAATGGAAGAGATCACATAATCTGAGTCGAGCAAATTGTTGGGTGCTTTCAACATCTTCATATAGGTTGTGTCGAGGAAGACTTTTTTTCCCGACAGCGGACTGAAGTCGATCTTTGAGACGGTTGCGTCCACCGCGTCGCTCATCAGTAGCTGGTCGGTGGCTGAAAAACTACGAGTTGTGCCACAGCCAGCGAGTAGCAATGCAATCACCAACGCGAGCATGATAGGTAAACAGCGCAACCCAGCAGCATACAACCAAACAGAATGCATCGCTGGCATTCTCTGCGCGGCCATTCTTTGCGCGGCAAAATTGCAAGCCGCGTTTAAATTGCTGATGTGTTGTGAGTGCTGGCGGCTTGGCATGGCAACCGTGTGTGAGGTGAGTTGATGGAGGTCGACTTGTTCGTATACAGGAAAACGCAATTCCGGTGAAGAGCGACGCGAACGCTAGCATGGAGCGGTTGTTATCACTCTGTATTCTTCAGCAGTCTGCTCGTGGACTACTGGGGTTCAGGATGCGTCGCGCATCGCACCTGATGCTGACCGGATTCAAGTGCACTAAACCTACCCTGTGGAGTATTCACCTCACCATTAGTCGCGATCGGCGCTTTCGTGTTTGCCAATACGTCTGAGTTTCTGCTGCTGGTCGCCAACGCATTGCGGATGAGCGCATGTGGGCTGTACGGAACGGACACAAAGCTGCGATGTTTTCCGCACTACCGATCGTTGGTCATTCGTTAGGGGTGTTCAAAGGGAGACGCTTCTGGTTTCATTGAGGATCTCAAGAACATGCACCCGTTAGTTGACTTTCAACTTTATTATCGCACCTCTCAACACGACGGGCTTGCCGATGTCTAGGTCCATTGCCTCTTGCGCATTCGTTGA
The DNA here is from genome assembly GCA_031426595.1 of Planctomycetia bacterium. Classification (GTDB taxonomy): domain Bacteria; phylum Planctomycetota; class Planctomycetia; order Pirellulales; family Pirellulaceae; genus Aureliella. The sequence continues at coordinate 2,902 of JANPLP010000539.1, forward strand.
GGAAGAACGCTGCGCGCCAAAGTCTGGGGCTGCAACGGCCGCAGAGAGCCAATCGACTTGGATACAGGATGCGAGGCGCGCGCTGCGCGAATCGCCAGTTGATTACTTCGTTGTGAGCCCCTATCGGTATTGGATCGACTTCCTGGTCTCGATGGTTTGCGCTTACACCGCGGCAACGATTTTCTTGGTCAGTTCACTTGGGTCGTTGTATCAGTTGGTTGCGTTCCCCATCGCCGTATTTTGGCTCTATCGCTTGGGGTCGCTGGTTCACGAAGTTTGTCATCTGGGCCAGCACGAGCTGCGAGGTTTTAAGGTTGTATGGAACCTGCTGGTTGGCGTGATGACGTTCACGCCTTCGCCGTTTTTTACGCGTCATCATCGGGATCATCATAGCCAGCGTATGTACGGCACACCGGAAGATCCGGAGTATGTCGCCAACGTGCTAGAGAGCGGTAATTTCTGGAGTGCGCTTCGGTATGCGCTGCATGTGCTGGTGTTTCCTATTTTGGTTTTTCTCCGCTTTCTGCTGGTGCCGCTGACTTATTTGCATCCGCGACTGCGAGAGTTTGTGTTGGTCCGAGCAAGTTCGTTGACGATGAATTTCCAGTACCGCCGCAAGCTTAACACCGCAGATCGTCGATCGATTATGGTGTTGGAGCAGCTATGTTTTGTGCGTGCGGCACTAATTCCACTGAGTGTTTACATCGGCCTAGCGCCCCTGAGTCGCATACCGCTGCTGTATCTACTGGGCTTGACCACATTG
>JANPLP010000540.1:0-2428 GCA_031426595.1 Planctomycetia bacterium
GAAGCGGATTATCAAAAGTTGTTTGAGCTCGATAAGCACCGTCAGACTTTGGTGACGAGATTGGAGCACGAAGAGGAGGAGCACAAACCGGCTCAGCTAGAGAAAGCTAAACTGCTGCGGACCGAAGTGACAGCAGACGAGATTGCGCAAGTGGTCAGTCACTGGACGGGTGTGCCGGTCAGTCGCATGCTGGAGACCGAACGCGCCAAGTTGCTGGTGATGGAAGAGCGTTTGCATGCGCGGGTGATTGGACAAGAAGATGCTGTCGAAGCGGTTTCCAATGCGGTCCGGCGCAGTCGCAGCGGATTGCAAGACCCTAACCGTCCGATCGGTTCGTTCTTGTTTCTCGGGCCCACTGGGGTCGGCAAAACGGAGCTCTGCAAAGCGCTGGCTGAGGTGATGTTCGATGATGAACAAGCCATGGTGCGGCTGGACATGAGCGAGTTTATGGAGCGGCATACGGTCAGTCGACTGATCGGAGCACCTCCGGGTTATGTTGGCTATGAAGAAGGTGGCAAGTTGACCGAAGCGGTTCGACGCCGGCCGTATAGCGTGTTGCTCTTAGATGAGATCGAGAAAGCGCATCCGGACGTCTTCAATATTCTGCTGCAAGTACTCGACGATGGCAGACTGACGGATGGCCATGGCCGCACCGTGAACTTTACCAACACGGTGGTGGTGATGACTAGCAATATCGGCAGTCAAGTCATACAGAAATTGACGGACGAGGGCGCGAGCGACGAAGAACTGCAGGACGCGATGAAGACCGCTTTGCAGTCGCGATTTCTCCCTGAGTTTCTGAACCGAATCGATGACACGATTGTGTTCCATCCCCTCCGTAAACAGGAGATTCACAGCATCGTTCGATTGCAACTTCACCGACTAGAAAAGCAACTTGAACAAAGTCAGATTCGTATGCGAGTGACGGAAGCGGCCATTGATCATATCGCCGAGCTGGGATACGACCCAGCATTCGGTGCTAGGCCGTTGAAGCGAGTCATTCAGCGCGAATTGCAGAATCCGCTGGCGACAGAGTTGCTGAAGGGCAACATCGCGGAAGGAGGCTCGGTGTCGATCGACTTCCGAGATGAGCAGTTTGTGTTCGAACCCATCGAAACGGAGTTCGAGGTCGTGCAGAGCTGATCAGGTTACACGATTGATTACACGATTGGTTACACGATGGCTCGAACGATCACTTTACGGCCTTCGATGCTCACGCATCCTCGCGCAATCGCATCGAGGGCTTCTGGATAAAGTTGAAATTCAAGTTCGGCGACGCGTCGTTGCAGCGATGCAACGGTATCGCAGTCGTGCACCGAGCAAGCGCGCTGGGCAATGATGGGTCCGTGGTCAAATTGGTTGTCGACAAAATGAACCGTGCAGCCGGTCAGCTTTGCCCCCATGTCGATTACTGCTTGATGAACACGCTCGCCATAAAAGCCTTTACCGCAGAACGCAGGTATTAGGGATGGGTGAATGTTGGTAACTCGGTTCTCGAAATCGGGCGGGATCTTGAGGAACTCGAGGTAGCCTCCCATTACAACCAGTCTCACATTGTGCTGGCGGCACATGTTAAAAATAGCTTCACTGTGCGCATCGCCGTCGGCAAAGTCCCGGCGGGAGATTATTTCGGTAGGAATGTTGGCTTCGCGTGCGTAATCGAGCCCCTTGGCATCAGCGCGGCTGCTGACAACCAGTGCGAAGTCGACGCCCAGTTCGCCGAGCCGCTGCCACTCGATCAGGTTTTTGAGAGTTGTACCGCCACCTGAGATGAGCACTGCGACTGGAAAACTGGTCATGCTGCGCCGCCTATATAACTTCTATACCTAACTGGAGTGTGTGTTCACCGATTTCGAAAGTTTGCATTTCTACTTTGGACGCTGGCGCGGAGAACTGCAGATCGATCGCCAAGGTCTCGGTCGTAATGTAATCGAGATTCTCTTTGAATGCGATCATCAGTTCGGGATTTGAGCAAACCAAATAGACTCGAATACGGTCGGTGAACTGGCATTGGTTTTGTTTGCGAGAATCTTGCACCAAGCGAACCAAATCGCGGGCATATCCTTCGCGGATCAAGTCGGGGGTGAGGTCGGTTGAGAGCACCACCACACACTGTTTACCTTGCGCAGCGGTCCAGCCGGCTTTGGCTTGCAAGCGGACTTGGATGTCTTCATTGTCCAGTTGCAACTCCGTCCCTTCCAGGTCAAGCGTGATCTTGCCGGAGGCTTGCAGTTCGCTAAGCAATTTAGCCCCGTCGGCTGAACCAAGGGATTTTTTCAAGGCTGGCAGCATTTTACCGATGCGCGGGCCGAGGCGTTTGAAATTGGGCTGGACCAAGTACTCGATGAAAGGACTATTCCCAGCGTTGTAAGCAATTTCTTTTACGTTCAGTTCTTCACGCACAATGGCATCGTGTTCGCGCAGCCAT
>JANPLP010000541.1:0-2745 GCA_031426595.1 Planctomycetia bacterium
AGTCACCGGCGGGGCAGTCTCCGGCGCGGCAAGCTCACTCTGAGCCGCTTGTTCCATCCAGTCGGATTTGCCTGGCGTCTGCTCCAGCAACGTAGCAATGTCGCGAAGTGTTCGAAAACTATCCAGCGAAAAATTCGTCAACGATTCCAGGTCAAAGAATTCACGCAGTTCGCCAAACAACTGCGCCTTCTTGATCGAATCGATTCCCAAATCCGCCTCGATGTCCCAATCGAGTTCGATGATCTCTGCTGGATAGCCGGTCTGCTCGACAACAAAATCGATCAGGAATGTTTCAATGAACTTCGGCGCATGAGAACTCACCGCTTTCAGCGGAGCTTCAATCTTCGGAACTTCCGGCGTGGCCATGGCAGCGGGTACTGCGTGCACCGTCGCATCATGATTGACGACTGCGGGTTGCATGTTCGCAGATGGATTCAACACCCGAGCACTGCCAGATGAACCAGCCAGTGAACTTGAACGACCCGCGGAGCGCATCCGATCGCGACGAACCTGCGTTGCGTCGAAATGCACCGCAGGTACTTGAGTGAACGGCGTCGAGTGCGACATCGGCACGACTTGCGATTGGGCGAGCACGGGAGGACGAACGCCTGCTGCCCTGTGCAGCTCCAAGTTCGCTTCCACGCACAGCAATTGCAGCAGTGCCGAACGCTTAGGTTGATCGCAAGCCACGACTGCGAATGCATCACCAACATTCTGTCGCAACAACCGCGCCAACACTTGCTGAGGACCAACTTCGATCGCCAATCCGACTCGGTCCCGTTTCAAACGTTGGCTCATGCCGACAAAATCAATCGGACTTACAAGCTGTTGCACCAAGTTTTCTGCCAACTGCGCCGGTTCGGCCTCGTAACGATTGGTAACGCTGCTGAGCAATGGCACGCGCGGCGGCATGATCTCGATCGAAGCCAGCTCGCGGCCAAAATGAGCCTGAGCAGGCTGCAATGCAGGTGTGTGGAAAGCGGTCGGTACTGCCAGCAATCGCGACGCGATTCCGCAATCGTCCAAGCGCTGCGCGAACTCAACCACCGCAGCGTGACGTCCTCCAACTACGATCTGCTGAGCCGCGTTGATGTGCGAGATGGAGATACCAAACTGCTCTTGCGACAACAACTCCTGCACACGGCCTGCCTCGGCTTGGATACTTAACATCCCGAAGCCGGCTGGAACATGCTGCACAATTGCTTGGCATCGAAACCAAGTCGCCCGCAACGCACCTTCCAAATCCCAACAACCCGCGGCCAGCATCGCTGGAAACTCGCCGTAGCTATGCCCGCACACCAAACTCGGCTGATGCCCTCGACTCCGCAGCGTTTCCATCATCACCCAATCGGCGAGCAACATGGCGGCTTGAGTCAGCCAAACATCTTCACCCAAACTCTCCGCTGCATGCCCCGCAATTGCATTGAAAGTCGGTTGCCCCATAGCGACCAGCAGCGCATCCGCCCTTGCAATCGCCTCTGCCGCCGCGCGATCGCTCGCCACCAATTCCTCTAACATGCCGCGATACTGAGAGCCCTGTCCAGGGAACAACCACGCGATCCGCTCAGTGCGCTGCGTCGGTCCCGCCCAGAAGATCCCTTGCTCAGCCAACGGAACCTTTGCTGTATCGACGCCAACTTGTTTCGCGGCCAACGCCAACTTGCTGATCAACGTTTCGGCTTCGCAAACGATCGCCGCACGATGCAGATGTTGCGACGTAAACTGAGCCAACGCTTGTGAACTCGCACGCTCAAACGATTCCCCCGCCAACTTCGACAATTGACATTGCAGCCCCGCTAAACCATCCGCCGCGAATCGCCAAATCTTTGCTGCAGATTTTTTCGCAGCCATCGCACCGCTGCCCACTGCATCAGGCGCTGGATAAAGTGCGGGATGAGTGGCTGCTTGAGTCGACGTTGCACCACTCGATAGAGGTTGATTCACGTTCGCTCGGTTTAGATCCACTTGATTCATGTTTACTTGTTTCGGGTTCACTTGATTCAGGTTTCCTGTGCGTTGAACCTTCGGCGCGAGTGAAACAACGTAGCTTTGACCGCTCTGCGTATATCCAGCCAGCACAACAGGTTGCAGCGGATTTTTTTTGTTCGGGTTGTCGAGCGTGGTGACGATCAAGTCCGCCAAGCCCTGCGTTGCTTGCAGGTGACCGGTTACTCGTACCAACGGCGATTGTTCAAGTTCCGTATTTGGCAAACTGCGTGCGATAGCTTGTTCGAAAGAACGCATGCCGCTGCCCGCAACCACTCGAAGAGGACCCGCAGCGTTTAGCGATAATTTGTTAGCCGCAGAGTTCAGCGACCGGTCAAGCGATTGACGATCAAACCCCGCTGCGATCCCCTCAATGGTCGTCCATACACGATCGCCGTCGCGGCGTGCATCGGAAAGCCGCTTGAGCAATACGACCGCCACACCCTCGCCGACGTAATATCCCTCGTCGGACTTTCCGTTCGTCCCCGGCAAGCATCCTAACCTGGCGAGCGTCTCCATCGCAGCGCGATCGAGCGACCGATGCGCGGCCGCACAAAGCACCTGATTCACCGCGCGACTCTGCAGCAATTGCGATGCAGCTTGCAGCGCCGCGAAGCCTGAGACGTCTCCACTATCAATCGCCAGCGCGCCCCCCATCAAGTCGAACGTCTTCGACAATCGCGACGCTAGTGTGCTGCTGGTAAACGAACCGGTCTCATCCAAGAGCGCCGGATTGACCTTCAAGAACTTATCTTCATA
>JANPLP010000542.1:0-1543 GCA_031426595.1 Planctomycetia bacterium
GCGTGGCTCGAAACGCCATTTGGTAACTGACGGCCAAGGTGTTCCGCTGGCGATTAAACATACAGCAGCCAACGTCCACGATTCTTAGATGGCGATTCCCTTGATCGACGCCATCCCACCGATCAAAACTCAATCGGGCCAACGACGAAAGAGCAAACAATCGGCCTTGTCCGATTAAGCGTATCAACGCGTAACCTCCCGTGGGCGAAAGCGTGAGTTGCTTGTCCGAAAGCCCGATGCGGGACATCCGCACGTCCGGTTTGATGAGGGGGAGCGTGAAAACGGAGCACGGCTGAAATGTTGTGACACTCGCATACTAAAGGGCGAGACAACAGGGAATACAAACCTCAACCTAAACCACCGCGTTATCTCCTAATCTACTCTCTCTGCCGGTGCGTCAACAATCAGTTCACAAGGGTTTTGTCGACGTATTTAAAAGACAGGGTGTCGTCGCGAATCGGCTTTACCTAAACGACATCTCGTCGAATTCCATCGCAACTACTCGACCCCGATAATTGATTCCATTCGACTAACTATCTACTGAACACTGAGCGAGGCTCGTCAGACCATTCGTCGATGCTGTCATCAATTGGTTCGTACATCGAGCAGCCCAAAAGATATTCGCTTCCATTCATGTTCACAGTATGACGATGTTTGCATAAAATCACTTCGCCATTGGCGACGCGATGCAGTACCTTTTTGGTTTTCGCATCTACAATTCTCGAATAAGGTTTACTGGTCAGCACGCGCATACAAAAGGCTTTCTCAGCTGGGTGCCCAGCTCGATCGATTTTTGTGCAACGATACGTGTCGCGGTCACCGTCGCAGGCGCAGTCAAGAGTTCCAACATACTCGCCACGATGCATGCATGGTGCAAGTCGTCTTTGTTTTGATTTTGGTTTTGTCTCGACGGGCGCTGCGTGAATTCTTGTAGGTCGCGGCGATGGTGAATTGCTCGGTAGGTGCTCGAACGCCTGATCCATCTTGGCCAGATTGGCGATCTTTTGTTCGTTGACGTTCTTTCCAATTCCGCATCGATAGCAAAGCGCCACACCATGTCGACATGTTACTGGTTCGGTCATAATTGTTTACGCCGGAGCGCAGGCAGTCGCCGCTTCGGGTTGATCGGGATCGCAGCTGGCCTTGGGCGTCTTATCGAAGGAGATTTGATGGGATATGTAAACGTCGCCGAAATCATCCCAAGGAACACATTGTTCTGGATCTTCGATCTCTTCAGGATTAGGCGTTGGCTCAATCCGAACACTAACGCCAGACGGTGGAAAAGGCGCATCGGCATAAAACGGTTCGGTCGCGCCGATCGGATACTGTGGATCGCAGTACCACCAGCTGAAATTGGATGGGGGTATGAAGTCGAACAACATGCAATAGCCGCCGCCATTCACGCTACCAAATCCAAGTATCGGATCGTACGTTTGGTCGCATCGAATCAGACTTGTGGGGGGAAACGGGAAGCATACGCCGCATCCGATGCGTGGCGTTACCGAAAAATCACTCAGTGCCTCGGTAACGACGGTCCAATCCT
>JANPLP010000543.1:0-3826 GCA_031426595.1 Planctomycetia bacterium
GAATTCTACAAGCGACGCCCCGAGCGCAAGATGCTCACTGAGCTCAAGTCTTAACTGCGTTATCATCGCGGCTTGCAAACTTTGCAACGAGCAACGCTACATCACTCAAACATGCAGCCCGATCCGCACTGGGGTCGGCCGCAGGTCTGAGGTGCCGCCGAAGCCATCGGAAGGCCGGAGCCATTGATGGCGGGCGCAGCGCTGACGCTTAGCAACTTTTCCATCTTTGGGGAACCACATTCTGGACACAGGGCCTGTTCATTGCCGCGGACCAGCACTTCGGATTGTTGATTGCATTCTTTGCATTGGTATTCGTAGAGTGGCATATACTTGGTTGAGTTAAAGTGGGTTTTGGAACAGGACAACTTCTCAGTCGATAATAACCTATGGATGGCACAAGTACAGTCTGGAGTCAATTGGCGCAGCGCATTCTTTCCGTCGAACGAATTCGTGAAGTGGATCGAATCGCGGTTGAACGTTTTAGGATGGAGTCCTTGGTGCTGATGGAGAATGCTGCGCTGAGTTGTGTGCGGTGGTTGGAGCAACGTTTTCCTGACGGTCGCGATGCTGTGATACTTTGTGGGCGTGGGAACAACGGCGGGGATGGACTGGCAATTGCGAGACATCTGCGTGTACTTGGATGGTCATGCCGTGTTGTGGTGCTCGGGCCAGTTTCCAAGATGTCGGTCGATGCCCGAGCCAATCTTGACATCTTGCTAGCCGGGGGCGGCCTCGATTTACTTCTTTGGACAGTGGCAGGCGAAGCGATTGACCCAAGCGATACGCGAGCGGCCTGGGCTAACACACCAGCTCAAGTGCTAAAGTTGAAAGAGCAAGAGAGTGTGCAGCGGACGCAACTGACAAACTGGCTGGGGACGGGTGGTGTGGTGATTGATGCAATGTTGGGATCAGGTGCGATCGGTGAGCCAAAGGAACCGCTAAGAACCTGGATAGAGCTAGCCAATCAATCACCCGCGTATCGAGTTGCGATCGACATTCCGACGGGATGGAACGCGACTACTGGTGAGGAAAGTTTTCCAACATTTAAGGCGGATGCAACGTTGACCTTCGTGGCTCGCAAGCCTGCCATGGCATCTGCCGATGCAGCCCGAATCCTCGGCGAGATCGTTGTGTTACCGATCGGCATCCCCGAGGAGTTGATCAGAGAATTGTTAGCAAGCGAAGCTTAGAATCGTCCTCGCGGTGCATAGTGATGATGATGCGTGCGATAGGTCGGAGGGGCTCGATAATAAGTTTCCGTGATCACTGGTGAACTGTAAATCACGGGTTGTTCGCGTACGATTACGGTTGACGGTTGCGTCACGATTTGTTGCGACTGGTAAGGAGCGGCGACATGGGTGGCGAGTGGTGCAGATTGCATGGCGCTGATCACATAGTCGCTGACCCCTTGTTGGTGCAAAGTAATGATCTCGGAGACTTCGAGGCGCCGTTGAACACCTTTGGAATTGATATGGCTGACGATTAGCGATTCGCTTAGGCCGCTGCGAGACATCGAAACAACGTCGCTCACCGTCACGCCTGGTAGAGCGATGGGGTGTTGTTGAACGTAGACACGTTGGTTGTAGGCTTGTTGTTGAGCGTAGCGTTCGCGAGCCATATTGTCTTGGCTGCGGCCTATCAGACCGCCGGTAATTGCGCCTACCGCGCCGCCGATCAGAGCGCCTTCAGGCACCTCATCGTTCTGATGTCCAATAATACCGCCAATGATCGCGCCCGCAGCACCGCCGACTGCGGCGCCTTGAGTCGTTCGCTGCTGAGCGGAAGCGGATGGGACGAGTACCGACGGGAGAAGACCGAGGCAAAGGGTAACCGACAGTTTTCGCAACATTCTTCTGTGCTCACAGGAAATGGTCTGTTTGGCATTAAGTGAAGCGCGACGCGTTGCCGCGTCCAACTCGCCACCACTCTCTTAATCGACATACCAAGTTGATCAACTGAAGTAAACAGAATTCAATCGCTACCAAGCGCCAGTATTTTCGCAAGTTTCGTGTAAACACCCACCAGCCTTGGGACTTGAGCGAATCTAAGGAAATTTTTGAGAGTCTGGCGAACTGCTTTTGCGAGCATCTGAATTGGTGACAGCCTCTTGATTGCTGCTATCAATTCGGTGGCATTGAGTGGCGTTTAGCCAGCGGCTCTGTTGTCCGCCAATCTCCTCGGCCTCAATGTGGCGGAGCTGTGACAAAAGAGGTCCGTCTGACCGGGGGCTAACCAGCCTGCATCCGAACGCACCGAACGACGAACTCGATCGGCGTTGCCAAGTCACCAGCTGAGTCTATTCCGATAGGTGGCACGCGTTTTGCCTCTGCACCTCAACAACTAACCAACTCACTTTTTGAAGGGCTTTCCGATGGCTGCCATCCCTCGATTTAAATCTCCTGCAGCGACCCGTGCGTATGCTCCTTCGCATTCGCCTCCTGACGTTCGTTACGCACCAGGATTGAAACTTGCAAAGTGCTTGGGCTGGTTAAGTATCGGCATGGGTGTCGCACAAGTTATCGCACCTCGCGTAGTGGCGAAGTTGATTGGTGTTAGTGAGCCGCGAATGCTACCACTTTATGGTCTGCGCGAGATTGTAACAGGCGTGGGAATTCTAAACTGCGAACGGCCGATCGGTTGGATGTGGGGCCGAGTTGCAGGTGACGCGCAAGATCTAGCGACACTAGGTGTCGCGATGTTCGATCGGGATAACGACCACTGTGGAAGAACGTGTGCTGCCGCGTTGGCTGTAGCAGGCTTGACCGCTGCAGATGTGATGTGCGCAACGCAGTTGACCGTCGCTGCAAAGATGGAAGCGGGTAAGTAGAAGTTGCGGATTACTAAAAAGTGCTGTTGAGAAACAAGTGATTAATAGTTCGATTGAACAAATGAAGGGTGAATGCGATGAAGGCTCTTTGTTGGCATGGTATGAGCGATGTACGCGTTGACAACGTTCCGGATCCGCAGATTGCTGATCCCACTGATGCAATCATTCGCATCACTTCGACCGCGATTTGTGGTTCCGACCTGCATCTGTTTGATGGCTTTATGCCAACGATGCAGGCGGGTGATGTGCTAGGCCATGAAAACATGGGTGAAGTCATCGAAGTCGGCAAAGGAGTTACGAAGCTGAAGAAGGGAGACCGAGTCGTCATTCCTTTTTGTATCGCTTGTGGAAGTTGCTGGTTCTGCCAGAACTCGTTTTTCTCTTGCTGCGACAATTCGAATCCGAACGCCGAAATGGCAAAGAAAGCGATGGGGCACTCGCCCGCTGCAATGTTCGGATACTCGCACATGATGGGCGGTCTATCGGGTGGGCAGGCGGAGTTTCTTCGCGTTCCGTTCGCAGATGTAGGCGCTCTAAAAGTCCCAGAAGAGCTGACGGATGAGCAGGTTCTGTTTCTCTCGGACATTTTTCCGACCGGCTACATGGCTGCAGAAAATGCTGAGATTCAAAAAGGGGAAACCGTTGCGATCTGGGGCTGCGGGCCGGTGGGACAGTTCGCTATTAAGAGCGCTTGGATGTTAGGCGCAGGACGTGTGATCGCTATCGACTGCGTTCCAGAGCGCTTACGAATGGCGGAACAACATGGCAAGGCGGAAGTCATCGACTTCATGAAGGCCAATGTTTATGAGACGTTGCAGGAAATGACCAAGGGGCGTGGGCCTGATCGTTGTATCGAATCCGTTGGCTGCGAATCGCATGGCGTTGGAGCCCTGGATGCAGTGATAGACCGTGTTAAGAATGCCGTGATGTTAGCGACCGACCGACCGCACGCGCTACGAGAAGCCATCATGTGTTGTCGAAAAGCGGGAACGATTTCCG
>JANPLP010000544.1:0-3955 GCA_031426595.1 Planctomycetia bacterium
TCGACAGTAATTTCACGTCCGAAAAACTAGATTCGCATTGATTGGTTCGTTCTAACTGCTTGCTTGGGGGCACCATGCAAATTGACACGAAACGTTGGGGGCACGCGCGTCCAACCAGACAAGGCTCTGCAGCCGTACTAATTATGATCATGATTGCCGTCTTCGTAGTGATGGCTGCGATCACAATCGATTACTCTTACATGCAACTTCTTCGAACGGAACTTCGAGGGGCGACTGATGCGGCTTCCAAAGCTGGAGCCGAAGCGCTCGGACGCTCGCAGAGCACTACATTCGCCAAGCAGGAAGCCATTCGCTATGCCGCGGCGAACAAAGTCGGTGGGCGGCCGTTTGCACTGTCCGCCAACGACATTGAAATTGGGAAGGTGACCCGAAATAATGTTGGCCGATGGGACTTCCAGCTAAACGGCTCGCCCCCTAACGCGGTTCGTGTCAATGCAAGAACTGGCAATACAGCCGCTCATCCGTCGATTCCGCTTTTCTTTGGCCGAGTTCTTGGACAGGATACTTTTTCGCCGTCATACCGAGCGACCGCCGGTCAGCAGGACGTTGAAGTTTGCCTGTGCCTCGACCGCTCAGGGTCGATGCTGTTTGATATGAGCGGTGTGGATTACAGCTACCCTACAGGCAATCCAAGACTATCAACTTTTAACTCTTGGGGATCGACATGGCAGAATCACCTATCTGCTCCGCATCCTGTCCATAGTCGCTGGGCCGTGTTGTCTCGCGCAATCCGGTTATTCTTTGATGAGGCTGCACTTTCAACGCCCCAGCCCCGCGCTTCCCTGGTGACCTGGGCATCAAGATACGACATGCCTGTCTCGCCCTTCACCAACTTTCCCGAATCGCAAAACGACGTTCTCCTTCCTCCACTCAGCGGGCTTAATTTTGCAACAAACAGGCAAGCGATCTTTGACGCTGTCGATCACAGGAGCGTTCGGCCCATGATGGGCGCAACCAATCTGTCGGCAGGTTTGACGCAAGCCATTGCCTCGCTGCAGGGCAGCAGTTCGAGCGCCCTTTCATCGAAGGTGATCATCTTGCTAACGGACGGACAATGGAACACCGGTGCCGACCCGGTATCCGCGGCCACTACCGCGCGCAACGCTGGCATCACCGTGCACTGCGTTTCAATGCTCACTAGCTCTCAGCCGTCCCTGCAACAAATTGCAACGATTACCAACGGTAGATACTTCTTAACTTCCAATGAAGCAGAGCTAAGATCAGCCTTTCAAGAACTCGCTCGGTCGCTCCCTGTCGTACTTACAGATTGATCATGATCATGGTTAAGTCCGCCCCAAACAAACCACAATCACTAACGGGCAAAGCTCGAAAGGGTGCTACCACCGTCGAGTTCGCGATCGTTGTACCAATCATTTTGACCATGTTTCTTGGGGCTATCGAGCTAACTCGCTTAAACTTCATTAGGCAGTCGGCGGCGAACATCTCTTACGAAGCAGCCCGCCAAGCCATCGTGCCTGGGAACTCAGAGCAAGAGGCTCGCAACGAAGCAACTCGACTGCTGAATGCTCTCGGGATCGCCAATGGATCGACTGTCGCGATCACGTCGACGCTCACTCGGATTACAGTGACCGTCACGGTCCCAAGCAACCAAAACTCGTGGGGCATTTCCCGATTCTCCGGAGGCCTCAACATCTCGCAGTCCTGCACCCTGACCCGCGAAAGCGCACGCTGAAAAGCAACCTCTCCGGGCCCAACCCAGTTCGCAGCCCTACTTTGCGATAGGGACTAAACAGTGCATCAGAGCTGCCTGCAATGCGAGTTTGCCTGGTTGCCAACAATCCCCCAGCTCGACGAACGAGTCACTGTGGCCGCGCTTAGCTGAGCACACTCAAGAAGCTGGAGGCCACCAATAACCCTCCTTATGGACAATCGCCACTGAATGACGGAATTCAGTCATGCAACCAATACAATTGGAAGAATGTGCTTTTTAAGTAAAATAAGCGGTACCGAAACGAGCCGATCTGTAGACATTTGACCGAATCGAGTCATACTCGTGAAGGAATTCCATCCAGACCGAGTTTGGGGTGATAGATTTTGAGCAACGGGCAGGCGACGGATCAGCGACGAGCAAAGCTGCGGGAACTGATCCGCAGCCAGGGCTTCGTTTCGATTCCGGACTTGCGTTCGGCGCTTGATGTAAGCGAATCGACGATCCGTCGTGACTTAGATCACTTGGAATCCGAAGGCGAAGCTCAGCGGACGCATGGCGGGGTGTTTTTCACTGGGGGCGCGGCGGCTCTTCGATTGTTCGAAGATCGTCGATCTAGTCAGTGGGATTTGAAACGCCAGATTGCGATCGAAGCCAGCCGGTTGATTGAGAATCACGACACGGTGCTGCTGGACGGTGGTAGCACCACTTACGAATTGGCTCGACAGCTCGTTGGACGACCTCTCCAGATTGTGACCAACTCACTGCCACTTGCGAATCTCTTTGCCTCGAGCGACCAAGCGGACCTCGTTCTGCTCGGCGGTTATGTGCACACACGGACTGGTGTTTCTCTCGGCCCGTATGCGAACCAAATGCTCGCTTCATTGAATGTTCAGAAAGCAGTATTAAGCATCGCAGGGGCGAATGATCGAGGCTACTACAACAGCAACCTGCTCCTGGTCGAAACTGAACGAGCCATGATGAGCTGTGCGGACCAGACGATTGTGGTGGCCGATAGCAGCAAGTTCGGTAAGAGTTCGCTGGCTCGGCTGTGCGAACTTAACCAAGTCCAGACTGTGGTTACCGACGACCGACTGAATGAGGTCTGGCGAGGCCGTTTAAGAGACGCCGGCGTTCAATTGCATTTGGCCTCGGAGGCGAAGCCAGAACCGATTCAAACTGAAACCATCCCGACTGAATAACTGAAGAGATCTGATATGTCAGCCACTTCCATTGATCGAAGTCAAGTCGAACAGCTTGTGCGGCAGATCGTTCGTCGCATCGCCAGCGGTGACGCCGCGAGCGCTCCGATCGTCTCCTCTGTTCCAAAGTTGTTGGTGAGCATTTCAGCGCGCCATGTGCATCTGACGGACGAGCATGTTGAGCGTCTATTTGGTAAGGGGCATGTGTTGACTCCTGGCAAGGATCTGTACCAGGATGGATTTTATGCAGCCAAAGAAACGGTCATGATCGTTGGACCTCGGCGACGCATGCTGCCCGAAGTCCGTGTTTTGGGACCGACTCGCAAGGCCAGTCAAGTGGAGCTGGCGATCACGGATGCGATCTCGCTGGGTATCGACGCACCGGTAAAGCATTCGGGCGATATTGCTGGAACGCCAGGCTGTGTGCTTGTTGGGCCAGCGGGGGCGGTGGAGTTGAGTGAAGGGGTGATCCGCGCGGCGCGGCACGTTCATATGAGCTTCAAAGAAGCGGAGTACTACGGCGTCAAGAACGGCGACTTCATGACGTTGTCCATTAAGAGTCCGAATTGCAGTGTGTCGTTCGAAGACGTGCTCGTTCGAGCTGACGAGCATGCGAAATTGGAAGTGCACATTGATACCGATGAAGGGAACGCATGCAACTTAGATGCGGCGACCGAAGTGATTTTGAAGGCCAACGCGGGTTGCAAGTGTAAAGATCATTGACCAGTTGGAACGTATTCGGGCTGACTGAAGCAAAACGCAACATGATAAAACGCAACATGAGGTTGCTAAGAAAGAGGTTCCGCTTTGCGTAGCAGAGTGTGGCAAATTGACCAATAACGGTGGGCTGCAAAGCCCGATATTTCAAATGCCAAAAGCGAGGAGAAAATCGAGTATGGCTAAAATTACTGACGCGCTGGGTATGATCGAGACCAAGGGGTTCATCTCTTTGGTGGAAGCGGTCGACGCCATGATGAAAGCTGCCAATGTGCAGTTTTTGGGTTGGGACAAAGTCGGTAGCGGTTTGGTTTCAGCGTTCGTTACCGGCGACGTAGCAGCTGTC
>JANPLP010000545.1:0-8884 GCA_031426595.1 Planctomycetia bacterium
AAAGAAACACGTCACGCTGCAACCAAGCTCGAAGCACAGCGAGCACGCTTGAGCACCAAGCAAAATGTCTGCGTACAGTGTCGTTAATTGGTCGTGCAGTAACTCTCAAACCCAAGTCACCTAGCACTGCCCACGCCCTTCGAGTACTCAGAGCGTGGCACCCGAAAATTAAGCTGTAACGCTGCACTAGGAAGTTGAGTTAATCGTGCTAAGACGCATCGAGAGCTCTACCGATGTTGCCGTAAGAGCTGTCTGCATGTCCAAAGAAGCACAGCGATGCAGGTAAAAAAGAAACGCGCCGTGGGTGCGGCGCGCTTCATGATGCTAGTCTCAGTAACGAGCTTTGTTACTTGGCGGCGGACGTCTTCAGGTCACCGGCTCGAAGCACCGTTAGCTTCTCAGGATCAATGTACTTCTTGAAAGCAGCTTTGATCGCTGACGTGGTTAACGCTTTCACTTGTTGCTCACGTTCCGCGGTGAATTGAAACGTGCGACCCAGATGCAAATTCGAAACCAACTGACCAGCAATGGCGCTGTCGCCCGTCCGACCGACCTTCTGAGCTTCCAAGTAAGCCTTCTGTGCGTCGACAAGTTCTTTTTCTGTGGGCCCGTCATTGATGAAGCAATTCAGTTCTTCGAACGCCGCTTTCTCCACAGCGTCCATGTTGGATGGATTCGTGATGGCGTTGATCGTGAACCGCGCGTCAGTGCCGCGCGACGGAATGGAAATGGAACTTGTCACACCGTACGACAGACCTTCTTTTTGTCGAATGCGATCACCCAGCCGCGAAGAAAGCGTCCCCCCGCCAAGAATGAAATTCCCAATTTGGAGCGCGGTGGCGGGTTCATCGGTCTCGCTCATCGCAAAGGTCAAACCTGAAAGGAACACCGCGTTGGCTTTATCGGGCGTAACGATGTTCTCTTTTGACCCGGTGACGTTCTGTAGAGCCTCGCGATCGATCGAACGAAACGGCACATCCGATTTCCAGTCCTTTAAAACCTCCTTGATGGCTGTGACTGCTTCATCGGGATCAAAATCGCCGACGATTGAAACTTCACCAACCGCAGTCGACAACTGTTCTTTATAGATTCCGATAACTTGTTCGAGCGTCAGTTGCTCCATCATTTCGATACTTTCGGCAGTCGTCGGAACAAACCGCGGGTCGCTCGACGGATAAGGCGAAAGAGCGCGCCCGAGCTTATCGCCAGCCAGCGCTGCGGGATCGGTTTGCATCGAAGTCATGCGGCTGACTGTGCGTAACTTCATCTGTTCAAACTCGTCCTCCGGGAATGCCGGGTCGCGCAAGATATCGCCTAGCAGATAAATACCTTTGACCAAGTTATCGCGTTTGGCATCGATCGAAAACGACAACTGCCCAGCTCTTCCACCACCGCCTCCGCCGCCGCGACCACCGCGACCGCGACCACCTCCGCCGCCTGACGAAATCGAAACGCCCATCGCATCCATACGTTCTTGCAGAACTTGGCGATCCATAGTCTTCGTTCCGGCCATCAACATCGAACCGAGAATACCCGCAGCAACTGTCTTCCCACCTAACGATTCTTCGTTGCCGTAGTGCAGTGTCATTACCATCGAAACTCGTGAGCCGCGATTCTTCTTCGGCAACAGCGCGATCTTTAGCCCTTCGTGTTCGATGACTTTGGTGCGCGCATCGATGTTCTCAGGACTTGGATCAAACGCTTCGCCGGACGCAATCGCGTCGCCGCCACGGTAATCTTTAACCACTTCTGCGATCGATTCGACGGCTGGAATGGTCGAGCGGAGCGGAGCGTCGCTGGGGATGAACAGACCGACGGTGCGATTGTGAGCCGGGAAGTATTGCTTCGCCACTCGATTCAGATCTTCAGCGGTTACAGCAGCGATGCGATCTCGCTGCAAAAAAAACAACCGCCAGTCGCCCAGCGCCGACGCGCCGCTAAGTGTTGAACTCATCGCTGAAGCGCTCGACAGCACCATTTCAGACATGCGATTGTAGCGCACCTTAGCGCGATTCACTTCTTCATCCCCGAAGGGCGTGTTTCCAAGCTCATCCATGATTGTTAGCAATTCATCCCGGACCGTTTCAAGCGACGCTTCGGCGGGTTCGGCACTCACAAAGAACAACCCAGGATCATGCGACTCGTCAGCTCGCGCTGAAACACCGGTGGCTTTCTTTGTCTCAACGAGCGCTGCTGGAAGTCGCCCGACTTTTGATTCCGAGAGCACGCTGCCGAGAATGGTCAGCGGTGCCCAATCGGGATGCGACGCAGCAGGCATATGGTAAGCGACCGAGATCGATCCGATCTTGCCCACGCGGCGCAGCGTTACATTGCGCTCCCCATCTTGAGGCGGTTCTTCGGTGTAAGTCGGATCCAGTTTACGTTCTGGTTTGGGAATCGCCCCAAGATACTTTTGCAACAGCGCGAGAGCCTTCGATTCTTCGAACGCGCCGGTGACGATGAACACCACGTTGTCAGGTTGATAGTATTTACGATAAAAATCTTGCAAGTTATCGATGGGAACACGTTCGATGTCGGTTCGATTTCCAATCGTCGTTTTGCCGTAATTATGCCATTCGTACGCAGCCGCTTGGACGCGCTGCGACAAGATCCCTTGTGGGCTATTCTCACCGCGCTCGAACTCGTTGCGAACCACAGTGAACTCTGAAATGAGATCTTCACGACGGACGAAACTGTTCACTAAGCGATCCGATTCGAGATGGATCGCGAACTCAAGGTTCTCATCGCTCGCAGGCAGAGTCTCGAAGTAATTGGTGCGATCCGAGTTAGTCGTGCCGTTGAAGTTCGCTCCGTGATCGCGCAGCGCTTTGGGAACATCTGGAAAAGTCGGTGTGCCTTTGAAGACCATGTGTTCGAGCAGATGCGCCATGCCAGCTTCGCCGTAGCCTTCATGTCGCGAACCAACAAGCACTGTCATGTTGACAGAGATCGTCGGCCGCGAGGCATCGGGGAATAATAGGACGCGCGCCCCGTTGCTCAACCGATACTCAGAAACTCCTTCGACAGTCGCAACTGGTTTGAGCTCCTCTGCCACAACTCGCAGCAGCGGCCCGCTGGAAAAACTCAACAATAAGAAACTGGTAAATGCAACGAACACTCGCATACACATTCCCCTTGGTATAGAAAAGCAGCATCATGGAAAAATCAACGCAACGCTGATAAAGATTGCAGCCGGAAACCGCCTCGCATTATAGAACGAGAAATATGTGGCGGGTGAGCCTTGCGGCACGCGAGCTCTCAAGAGTTTACAGAATTTAGGGGCTGCGATCAGCTATTCATTGCGTTCGCGGTTCGCGCCCAGCCGAGTGGCAAAAACACGAGCAGCGGTAACCAGCCGGCATCGACTGGATCGACCAAAGTGCTTGTGGTGGCAATCCACGCCAGTCCCATCACGATACCGGAGAAACCCGCAACCAAAAACAGGCACGAGCCCGCGACGACAAACACGTGACGATCCGCGCGACCCAGCAACACGGGAATCGCCAGTAGCAGCAACGTCAAGTCGGCAAACGGGCGGAGAATTCGTTGGTGAATTTGAGTTCGCAGTTCGCTGTCGCTGCCGCTTGTTCCCATTCGGAGGTGCATGATCATTTCGCCAGTCGAAACGAACTGCTTCCAACCCGCGCCGCCGCGCATTTTCTCGAACTGCGTATCACTCACGAGAAAGCATGAACCGGGCGCAAGCCAATCAGTATCCTTGTGAGTTAACAACAACGGCCCGCCATCGAGCGCATAGACCGATTCTACCGCGTCGATATTTTTGGGCCGCGAAACTCGTTGAAGGAGATAACCTGTTGGGCGACCTTCGGTCCCCTCTTGATACTGAGCCATCTCGCCAAGAATTTGAAGTCCAAATGCCTTGATCATCGACTCGCGGCGCATCTGCAACATTGGTCGGATGATCTGCTGAGGGACCGGCAACAGATGTTCACCGGAGATCAATATGCCAGCGCGTCTGTCGTAATTCGGCTTCACAGGTCTGTTGACTTCGCCGGTCAAGTCCTGGGGACTGCGATCGAGTTTATCTTGAAAGTTGGGTATCACCAGTTCGCGCAGCGTCGCGGCGCCGAAAATGACGAATGCCGATGCCAAAAGCAATGGACGGATGACTCGCCACTTCGTCACGCCTGCCGCCATCAGCGCGGTGAACTCGTTCGTTCGATACAGCCACGCGATCACAAACAGGAATGCCAGCAAAGCGAACAGGCCGCTCAGTCGCTCGAACGTGGCTACTGCATTAGGTCCAAAGAAATCGATCAAGACAGCCAACAAGCTGGTCTTTTCCTTCAGCGCCGAGCGCGCGAACTCATCCAAGCTTCCGAAGACCTGCACGACGATTAACAAGCCTGTTAACGACGCATAGCAAATCAACAGAACTCGAAAGTAGAGAAACAATAGATAGCGATCGATGCGAGTCATTTAACCTTCCCTGCTCGCATTCGTACAGAATTGTTCCACAAGAGTCAAAGGGAAGTGTCTGTAATAACGCTCAGTTAGTAACTTGGCAGAACGGGTCGGTGCTTTGTCACAGTCTGACTTTAGGGTTGGAAAAGTCAGCCGGAGCGCGTGAGAGAGGGTCTGGTTCCTATAGTCGAGCACTACAGCCAGCGTGGCTAATGTCGCTCAAATCACGCCCTTCGCAAAGCCTCAGAGCGTGCCACCCACCTGTTCAGAATACAAGCGTGGCGGCTGCATGTGCACCGCGAAGAAGCGCCGCAGACTAGGTAAAAACCTAGCCGCCACGACGAAAAAGAAAAACGGAGAGGACAGGATTTGAACCTGCGGACCGGTTTGACCCGGTCGCTTCATTAGCAATGAAGTGCTTTCGACCACTCAGCCACCTCTCCTGGTCGATTCAGCGCCTGACGCGTTGCTGCGCCAGTGCCAATTCTGTCACCTTTATAACCAAGTCGCCCCCAATTCTGCAACATGTCCAAGCGACTTTTTATAGAACTGCGATCCAAAGTTCGGCACGTCTGGCTACAACCGGCAAAAACGGCTGCGAAAACCGCTCCTTAGTCAGAGACTCAAAAATCAACCTTCGGTTCGCAGACAGCTGAAAAATGACGCTGAACCTACTCCCCAGCGGACAGTTCACTGGGATCGTCACTCGGATTCCGATTTAAATTTGCGGCGGCTCAAGAATGTGGGCGAGATTGAGCATTGAGTGTGTCGCGCACACGATTGGCAAGCTGCGATGGGCTAAACGGTTTCCGAAGCAGATTGAATTGTTCCATCAAGCTGGCGTGTACAAGCACCCCATCGGCGTACCCAGAAATAAACAGCACCGGTAGATCGGGTGCATCGACGCGAATCGCTTCGTGCAGCTTGGGGCCATTCAAGCGAGGCATGACTACATCGGTCAACAACAAATCGATCGATGCCCCTTGGGTCTTGAAGATCGCCAGCGCTTCGACGCCGTCAGCAGCTTCCAATACCGTATATCCGCAAGACTCCAGGATGCAGCGGCACAAACAACACACGTGTTCATCATCCTCAACGAGCAGGATCGTTTCGTTCCCCCGCGCAAAATCGGTAGCGGTGTCCGCCGCCGCTGCCATCATGATGCCCTGCGCTTCTGCGGTTGTCTCGCACGGAAGATACATACGAAAGGTGCTTCCAGTGCCTTTCTCCATGCCCACTTGGTTTGTCTGCGAAGGGTGAGGGCTGGCCGCGTCATTCATCAACTCGATAGCTCCGCCCGATTGAGTCACAAATCCATAGGCCATAGCCAACCCAAGTCCGGTCCCTTTACCGAGCGGCTTGGTAGTAAAGAAGGGCTCGAAAATTCGACTTTTCACCGCTTCCGGAATGCCCGTACCGTTATCGGTCACAAAGATCAGTGCGTAACGCCCCGGCTTCAGATCGGCTCTGATAGCCGGCGATGCGCAAGTCCCTGGATAAACAAAATTCACCGCTTCGATCGACAACCGGCCGCCATGGGGCATCGCATCTCGAGCATTCACCGTCAGATTGGTGATCGCTTGTTGAAACTGATTCAAGTCCATCCTAACGTTGCCGACATTCTCCGCCACGCTCATCGTTAGTTCGATGTCCTCGAAATCGTGTTTCACTGACGCGCAACTCCTGTTCAACCAATCGCAATTCGGTAATGTCTTGAATCGTTCCAAACCACTTTTGCGGACTGCCCGTCTTGTCGCAGACCACTTCTGCACGACTGCGCACAGAACGAACTTCTCCGTTAAGTCGCACAATGCGGTACTCGACATCAAAATGCTTTCCGAGCGCGAGCGCCTCTTCAGACGCGGCTTTTACACGCGCTCGATCTTCAATATGGATGCGTTCGAGAAACGCTTCGGCATTCTTCAGCACTCCGCTGTCAGCATGGTCCGGTTCGCCGAGAATTCGATAAACCTCTGGCGCATACTCTACTTTGTTTAAAACAAAGTCATGTTGCCAGTAACCTAATTGGGTAAGTCGCTGAGCTTCAGCCAACATCCCTTCGCTGGTCTGCAGCGACCGATAAGCCAGCAAACTGGAAATTGCATCGGTCAAAGTATCACCTATCGCTCGCAATATCCGTTCTTCGTTTTCAGTCCAAACGTGAGCGCTGCGACAGTAATGCAATCCCAACACGTAAGGTTCAGCCATGCGGACTCGGAGGCCACGACAAATTTCTGTTTGGATCTGCAAATTGACGGGACCCACATATGCAAATGCCGTCCCACTCGCGCCGTTGGAATGGGTCGTGCAATCATGGGCCAGGACATCCTGAAGCTGCAAATTCGCCGTAGCACCTAGTTCGTTACCTCTTCCAGTCCCGTGAAAATTTGCGCCTGTGGATTCAGCCACAACCTGCCATCCATTACGCTCCGTGTCGCTTGGACAAACAATCCAAACACGATCGCAGTCAAAAATGTCGAGCATGGCATCGCACACGCTGATCAGCATCTCATCCAAATCCGTCGAACTCAACGCTGCCCGTTTCACTCGATTTGTCGCGTCCAAAAAATGATGCGACAGCTGCTGTTCACGCTCTAAATGTTTGCGCTCGGTCACATCTTGTACCGTGCCGATCCACTGCAACGGTCTCCCCTTTGCATCGCGCTCCAGCCGACAGTCTGCATGGATACACCGCAGACCACTGCCGTCTACCTGATAACCGAACTCGCATTGCACGTGATCGAGTGAGCCATCGGAGGCCCCTTGCGCGAACCGCTTAAGCGATTCGCGGTCCGACGGCATGACGTTCAAAAGGAACTCGTCGTAACTGGGTAGCGTGCCCGAATCGCTTTTGAATATCGCGCTGCATTGTGCAGACGGGGTCCACTTGCCATTCGACAGGTTGTACGAAAAACTACCTATACCAGTAAGCTTCTGTGCGTTCTCGAGTTGTATCCGAGCTTCGCGCAATTCAAGCTCAACCGTTTTCTTTTCGGTGATGTCCAGCAAGAAGCCGCAGAGTTTGGTCACCTTGCCATCTTTAACGACCACTGTCACACGATCGTGAAACCAAACAACTCGCCCATCTGCCGCCAGTAAGCGATACTCATACGAATGATTGCGCATTTCGCGCACTAATGGTGCGCAACGCTCTGCGGCCAATTCCCGATCCTCTGGATGCAATTGATTGACGAAAAAGCCAGGCTCGTACCATTTGTCGCGAGGAAACCCAAGGATGCGTTCGGCTCGATCACTCACGTAATGAAACGCGTAGGTGTCAGGGCAACCTTCCCAGGCGATTGCGTCGAGATGTGCAAGCAACGAAAACGAGGGGTGCAATTCGCTGGTTTCGGTGGAGCTTTGTGGGGGCATAATGTAGCTCGCCATTTCGCAACTTTCCCCCGATATGATGTCACACCCTAACGCCACACGTCTCTGCTGAAATGAGGGCGGGTTACGCAAGCATCACTAATGGAAGAATATGTTTAACTACCGGAGGGTGCGGCAGCGACGCGCGTCATTGTAGCAATACCTTTGTACTCGGAAGCAGGGTAGATGCCGGTAGCGGCGCGAAAAAGATGCCGTGCTCAAAAAACATCGTTTGGCCAGGGGCCCAGTGGGTTATGTCCACACAGGCACCCAGCAGCCGAGGCAGACTCGCCGCCCGTTGTCAGCTCCGCTATGATAAAAAGCCTCCAGTCTTCCGTTGGTTGGCTCTCTCATTTCGAAACTCTGTCCAAGGTTCTTCATGGCCAACTTACAAGCTGCAGCAGGTTGGCCAGCCGATTTCTGTGGCACTGTTCGACTGTTCCCCCTCCCGAACTTAGTGCTTTTCCCACATGTGCCCCAACCATTGCATGTTTTCGAGCCCCGTTATTGTGAGATGCTGCTCGACGCGCTCGCAAGCGACCGGCTGATCGCGATGGCGCTGCTACAACCAGGTTGGGAACATCAGTACCAAAATCGCCCCCCCATCGCTTCCACAGTTTGCGTTGGAAAAATCGTGACGCACACGCCAACGAGTGATGGCCGGCACAATATTTTGCTAGTTGGCATCAAGCGGGGCCGCATTGTCGAGGAGCTCGAGATGAGCCGCGCTTTTCGCCGCGCCAAAATCGAGGTCCTAGAAGATATCTACTCGCCTGACGATGAAGCGGAACGAGTTGAGATTACCGCGGCGTTGCAAGCCGTGTTTGCGAAGTTCGTCCCCGAAGGCCTTTCAACGCAAGCCAGTTTTCAACAACTGCTAGGCGAACAAATGCCGCTCGGAATTCTTACCGACATGATCGCTTACGCGCTCAACTTGCCGCTCGCCGTGAAACAGCAGTTGCTCGCCGAATCCAATGTCGACATTCGCTGCCGTTTGTTGCTCCGTTGCCTTAAACAGCGGCTTGAATCTTCACAACCATCCACGCCGACTCCCGACGCGTTTCCCCCGCCGTTTTCCGATAATTAGTCG
>JANPLP010000546.1:0-6184 GCA_031426595.1 Planctomycetia bacterium
CCCCAAAACTCGCTAAACATCTTACCAGTCATCTTCGGCCACCAGTGGAACACGCCACTCAAGAAGCCGACCAGAGTCCCACCCACCATCACATAATGGAAGTGAGCAACCACGAAGTACGTATCATGCAGGTGGCGGTCAGTTGAAAGTGCTCCAAGCCACAATCCGGTTAACCCACCAATTGTGAACAAGAAAATGAACGACAGTGCATAACACATCGGTGTCGTCAGCTGAACCGTTCCTTTGTACATCGTCGCCAACCAGTTGAAAACCTTGATCGCTGACGGAATGGAAACCGTGAACGTCAACGCGCTGAAGACGATAGTAGTCACCTCAGCCATCCCACTGGTGAACATGTGATGCCCCCAGACCAAAAAGCCGAAGAGCGCGATCGCAATGGAGCTGTACGCAACAAAGCGATAACCGAAAATCGACTTGTGGCAGTGAACACTCATCACCTCACTGATAATTCCCATACCCGGCAGGATCATGATATAAACTGCAGGGTGCGAGTAGAACCAGAAGAAGTGCTGGAAGACTACCGGATCACCATTGTAGGCTGGGTCGAAAATGCCAATGTGGAACACACGTTCTGCAGCAAGGAGCAGCACAGTGATACCAAGGACCGGCGTCGCTAGAACCTGAATGATCGAAGTCGCATAAGTGGCCCACAAAAACAGTGGCATCTTAAACCAAGTCATGCCCGGCGGACGCATCGTGTTGATGGTCACGATGAAGTTCAAACCCGTAAAAATCGAGCTGAAGCCAAGGATAAATACTCCCATGGTGGCTGCAACCACAGGGCCTCGAGTCTGCGTGCTGTAGGGGGTATAGAACGTCCATCCCGTATCCAAGCCCGTATACAACATGGCTGTCAGAAAGAAAATCGCTCCCGCGACCCACAGGTAGAAGCTACCCAAATTGAGGCGTGGAAAAGCCACGTCCTTCGCACCCAACATGACCGGCACAAGGAAGTTTCCGAGAGCCGCTGGCACACTCGGAATAATAAACAGAAACACCATGATCGCGCCGTGAAGCGTGAACACTTGGTTGTACTGCTGAGTCGTGAGAAACCAACCATCGGGCTGAGTCAGCTCAGTTCGCAAAACCAGAGCTAGGATCCCCGCCAGGAAAAACGCCGACATTACGCCGACCAAGTACATCAGACCAATTCGTTTATGGTCCAGCGTCAACGCCCAACTCAAAACTCCTTTGGAGTTGATGAGGAAGTTGTCCGCTTCGTTTGACTCGTAATGCGAATGTGTCGGTTCAGTTGCTACCGCGCTCATCGCTAATGTCCTCTTTTGAAAATCGTTCGCCAACTAATCTGCTTAATTCTTTTCAACAACGCCCTACCACGCAGTGCACCTGCTACTTGGCAGGAGCCGCCTTATCATCATTCTTACCCAGCTCGTCGTCAGTAAGTTGACCGTCCTTGAGCGCCTCGATATAGAGCGTCAAAGCCGTAATCTCATTGTCTTTCAACTTACCTTGGAACGAAGGCATCAGTGAAGCGTTCTGGTAGCCCTCACGAATTTTCTTCTGTGGCTCGAGAATCGACTCACGGATGTAGTTCTCGTCGACCTTAACCCCTTCTCCGCCGACTACCTTTTGCTCAGTCCCATAAGTACCTGCAAAGCTGGGTCCGACGATCCGCTTGTCAGGCTCACTTGAATGGCAGGCTTTGCAACCCATTCGTTCGTAAAGCCACTGACCGTGAGCTACCGGATGCTCTGGCGGTTTGGCTGCTTCCGCCAACCACTTTTGATAATCCGCATCTTCGTGCACAACCACCTTCGTAATCATGTTGCTATGCTCATCACCGCAGTACTCTGCACAGAACAGATCGTACTCACCCGTCAAAATCGGTTTGAACCACATGTAGGTCACGCGGCCAGGCACCAAGTCTGTCTTGCAGCGGAACGCTGGGATGAAGAGGCTGTGCAACGCATCCTCAGACCGCATCCGCATCCGCGAGGCTTGGTTAATCGGCACATGCAACTCAGGACTAATCGCTCCGTTCGGGTACTGGAAAGTCCAGTTCCACTTCCGGGCCGTAACATTCACGTCGATGGTGTCGGCGGGTGGACGCATCATATCCATATAACCATACACACCCTTAGCGAAAATCCAGACCACAATCATCGTTGGGATAACTGTCCAGACTATTTCTAAGGCGTTGTTATGGAGGGGACGAGGATCGCCTTCGTACCCCGGCCGTCGCCGATATTTAACGGCGAACCAGACCATCGCCACCACGATCAAGACGAAAAACACCGCCGAAATCCACATGATGTACATGAATAGAGAATCGACATCCTCAGCGAAAGTGGATGCTTTCGCCGGGAACCAAAAAGAAGCGTTTTTGTCGGCAAGTAACAGGGGAATACCGGAGAGCGACATAGCGATTACTCGTGAGTATCCTTTGAAGGATGGTGGTCGGAACTGGCAGGACGAACTGCGTGCTCTGCATTGTTAATGTAGCTGTTTGCGTCTAAATTTAATCCCTCCGCTGCGGTAGTCGGCGCTTTTGCCGCACCGCGGCTGAACCAAAAGGGAGCTGTTAAGCCAACAAGCATGAGAATAAACGCTGCTCCGCCGAAAGCCATGACTTTGCGGGCATCAGCCGCATAGCGATTCGCTTCCGGATCGTACATGTAGCAAAGTTGCACAAACGAGTCAGACATCGTTTCGCTCAATTGCCCCTTCCCCGCCTCGGCGATCGCCAGCTTCATTTGGCTAGGCTCGACCCCCAAGGATACGAAGTAGCGACAAATCCGCCCCTCAGGACTCAAAAAGTAAGTCACTGCAGCGTGGCTGTAGCGATTGTTGGCTTTGTCGTACGAGTACTTAAAACCAACTGCGTTCGCAAGCTTGGTGATCTGCTGCTGCTCACCGGTCAAAAAGTGCCACGATTGCTCAGCTTTCGTGTCGCGGAGCAGTCCAACGTACTTCGATTTGGTATCTCGCGCTTTCGTAAACTTTTCCGTCGGGTCAATGCTAACCGTGACAATTTCAAATCGCTCCCCCATGTCCTTCCCTAATGGCTCACGCAAATTCGCCACCAAGTTGTCCAGTTGTGCAATGCATAACCCTGGGCAGTCGCTGTAGTTCAAAGTCAGGATGATCGGCTTTCCTTTCTTGAAGAACTTGCCGAGCCCAACCTTATTTCCCCGCTCATCATTGAAGATCAAGTCAAGCGGAATGAATTCACCAACCTTATCGTCTACCCCAATCCCCCGCGCATTCTCTGGCAAATCACGTAGCAACTGCGCTTGCAAATGCACCGACGAACCGACTGTGCACACCGTGTTCAAGCAACACAGCGCAAATACAGCGACAGTTAAGAGGTTCTTTGACAGGTACATAATACAACAGTCGGTTAAGTGCCCGCGGCAGCTTCGGAGGGCTTTTTGAACTCTTTCAGAATCAAACTCTGAGCCTGCTTCACCGGTATATGCAACCGTTTTTCCTGCACTGACGCAACAGGCTCCGAAGTTGTAGCACCCGCTGCCGCCGGTGGAATCACGTCCACCATCAACTGCTTGTATCCGTCTAACATCGCTTTTTGCTTCGCGATCTCCGCGTCCGATGTGATGTAATGGCTGGTCGACAACTTTCGCTCGTCTTCGCCCAGAATCCAATTGTAGGTGAGCGCCTGTACCAACAGAATCACCACCAACAAAATAACCGCGCTGACGAAAGTCGCGTAAGCAATTGAGCTGGTATTTAAATCGTCATAGCGAGCCATGAGACGCCTTCAATTTCCATTGAACGTTTTGTAAGACCAATTCCCCAAACAACTTACATCGGGGACTGCTGATAAGCCAACGCGTCGGGCAGCCATGGGTCGCGGACCGCAACCATCGGTGTCTCCCCAACTCGGAACAGGAACAGCGCGAGGAAGATCGAAACCATCCCGACCCAACACACAAAGTGTCCAAACAACATCGCCACACTCGCATGACCCACATTCGGCATCACCAAGAAAGTCATGTCGAGGAAATGCACAAACAAAATGAAAACTGCCCACCCCGCTAAAATCGCTTTATTCCGACGTACCGCGCGCGGCAATGTACCAAGGAAAGGGACCGCAAAGTGGAAAATGATCAGCATGTAACCAAGCGTCCTCCATCCCGTCTCGGGATCCAACCGCTCGGCATACCAAGCAGTTTCTTCAGGAATGTTCGCATACCAGTACAGCAAGAACTGCGAGAAAGCGATGTAAGTCCAGAAGACAATAAAGCCAAACTGAAACTTAGCCAAGTCATGGAAATGCTCGGTCGTTACATACTTCTGAATCCGACCGTTCCGCTGCAGCATGTAGCAGGTCAGAATCGTTACCGCAAAGAAGCTCAACATGCCAGCCGCAAACAAATAAACTCCGTAGATCGTGCTGTACCACTCGGCGTCGGTCGACATCATCCAGTCGAACGCCGCAAAGTTCAGCGCCAATGCAAAAGCGATGATGAACGGACCAGCCCATCGTTGTAGCTTTAAAGTGATTTCAGTGCTGCCACTCTCATCCTGCTCGCGACTCTTGCGGAAGTACAAATTCGCCGCGATGCACCAAACTGCAAAGTAGATGATCGCCCGCAACACAAACCACTTAGGGTCGAGGTAGCTGAGCTTCAACTCCACAATCGCTGGCACATTACCCGCCCCCTTGCTCCACTCATATAGCGTTCCCTGACCGCTGAAGACGACCGCCACAATCGGCAGGAAAAGAACTGACCACCAGGGGATCGTGTTCGCAAGCAACTCAGCGATCCGCCGTACCGAAGCACTCCAGCCGGCTCGAACAACATGCTGGACCAACACAAAAAACAAAGCTCCCAGACAGAACGTCAAGCAGTAAATGTAGTTCGCTAGGTAAGAATGAAAGAACATCCGAAACCCGGTTGCCTCATTCTCAGAACTCACCGTGAACTGAAATAAGCCGAGGCTTATCAACACGCACACAGCACCCACTGCAATGAGAATGGGGGCCGCCGCGCGCCAACTGGCAGGCATCGTGATGTTATCGTTTAAAGTGTTCGCAGCCATCAAAGTTACCCGAGTTTCACGTTATCGTTCTAGCGTTATCTACGTTCTAGCAACACGAATTGAGGTGTTCGCAATATCTTCCTACCCACTTAGCAGAGACCTTCAACAGGTAACTACTGTGCGGATAGTTCCCCGCGCCGAGCTTCAGGTACATCTTCAATCTTCGCATTCTGGCTTCGCTGTAGCGCTCGTACGTACAACACCACTGCCCAACGCTCGCGTGGATTCAACGAAGAGGCGTATCCTGCCATCTTTCCTTTGCCATTCGCCACGGTGTAGTACAAGCGTCCCAACTCTTGTTTTTGAATACGCTCCTCATGGAGACTTGTCGGTTGCACCCAATAACCCTGCGCAAGGTTGGTGGCCCGCTGCGAAGCAAGGCCATCACCATAACCTGCATAACCATGGCAAACTGCACAATTGGTCTCAAACTTCTTTTTTCCTAACGCAAACAACTCTTCAGTGGCCTCGATCGGAAACTCGGTCAACCACGCATAGTTGGGCTCACCCGCAGCAGCTGGTGCCTGCCCGGCAGACGCGTTGGCTGGCGCTGCTGGATTAGACGGCGATGAACTCCCACCTGTTGCCTGACCGCCAGCAGCCTGTGCACTGGCCGATACAGGTGCGACGCTCGCTTTGGCGTCAGCAGCCTGTGCTTGTACCGGAGTTGCATCACCCGCACTGGCAGGAGCGGCATTTGGTGATCCATCCGCCTTCGCCTCGTCGGCCTTGGCACCATCAGCTTGCGGTTCTTGGAGCTTAAAAGCAACCATTCGCGTGTCACTCGTCGCTTCTAACATCGCAGTCTTATCGGGATCGTAACCCAGGTAATAAGGATCAGCCAAGTCAAGCTCGCCGCGCGCAACCGTGCCAGGCACAGGCGGGCGTTGGGTGCGACTGTCGGCAAACAAAGTTGTCGTTTGCTGCGGCTTCTTTTTGGGCTGAAAATCCATGTCAAAGAAAACGTGCCAGCGAGGCGCATCGCTTTCAGCGGCTCGCATTCGCAGAACCGCCGCGCCGGGAACTAGGGATACCAGTATCAGCGACATGATCACAGTGAAAATCGCCTTGGGTATCTCGGGCGATGAGTCATCTTCGCGAACTTCGTCCACCGACAACGGACCGGTGCTGTCAAGCA
>JANPLP010000547.1:0-8295 GCA_031426595.1 Planctomycetia bacterium
CCCAGAGACCGAAGTCGCCGCCAAGACCACTGCCAACGCTACGGCAAGTATTGAGTCGGTTTTGCAAGCGGATTGGCCGGTGCCATTGTGGGCCACGATCATGGTTGGCATGGCTTTGGTGGCGTTGGTGGGAGCGCTCTACTGGAGCGAGCGTGGTAGTTCAAGTAGATCGCTACGGATGGCGCTGGCCACTATCCGCTTTACCTTGCTAGCTCTCGTCGTTTGGATGTGGGCTGGTTGGAGTTGGTTGCAATACCGGAGCGATAAACCCGAGCTGTTGATCATGATGGATAGATCAGCCAGCATGGATGCGCCTGATGGCAAAGTTAGTGTGACGAACTCAGTCGGCGAGCGTGGTGGAGCCAGTGGTTCCACGCGATCACCTAGTCGGTTGTCGGTTGTTAAAGCGCTCGTAGCGAACCTCAAGCCGCGAGACCGCGAGCGATTGGAGCGGGATTACCAACTGCGATGGTTGTTGGTGGACGAAGTGGCGGAACAAGCCGAGTTTTCGTTCGACACAATCGATGACGACCTTGAACAAGTGGTTGCGACGGGGGGGCAGTCGCGTTTGGGCGACGTGCTGTCCACAGCCATCGCCAGCCAAGCGGGCCGAGGTACGGCGGCGATCGTGTTCTTATCAGACGGCATCAACACGAGTGGTGCTCCCCTGTCCGCAGCCGCCGCGATGGCTCGGTCTGCGGCGATTCCCGTTTTCGCAGTGGCAACCGGTCAAGAATTAGCACTCCCCGATGTGCGGTTGACGGATCTACTGGTTGACGATGCCGTTTTTCTCGGCGATCAAGTAACGCTGATGGTTACCGTGAGCATGAGCGACGTTGCAGAAGATAATTTTACGGTTCGATTGCGAGACCCGAGCAGCGGCGAAGTGCTCGACCAACAATTGCTTAAATTAGACAAGCAACACAGTCAGCAGCAGATAAGTTTAGCCTTCGTGCCAAAACGAGCGGGCGAAATGATGCTTCAAATCGATGTCAGCGAAACCGCTGGCGAAACTAATTTAGAGAACAATACTCTGCAGCGGAGTATCAATGTTCAAGATAAAACGCTCCGCGTGCTGCTGGTCCAACAGCAACCGAGTTTTGAATTTCGTTTCTTGAAGAATTTATTGCAGCGAAGCCAGGCTACCGACGCGCGGTCAGCGAGTTTTGAGTTAAACAGTGTCTTGCAGGAATCCGATACCGAATACGTCGAACAGGATGCAGCCGCGATTCGGTTGGTACCGAGCGATGCAGAGACGCTAGCATCGTATGATGTGTTTATTTTCGGCGACATTAACCCTGAGCTGATCAGCCGCAGTGCTCAACAAGCTATCTTTGAACAAGTCACTGCATCGGGGGCGGGCTGCATCTTTATCGCTGGTCGCGACACGCCCCTCAACTCGCTGGTGGGATGGCCCCTGGGCGATTTGCTGCCTGTGCAGATCGACGACGCTGCGAAAAATAGTGTCAACCTGGGCGATGGTGAGTTGTTGCCCTTCGCTTGGGCACCCACGACGCTGGGGAGCGCTGCCTTGCCACTGCAATTAGGTGAGAGCAGCGAAGCGTCGGCAAAGATTTGGGCGGCGATACCTGCCGCGGTGTCGCTGTACACGGCGTTTAGTCCCAAGGTTGGTTCCCAGGTCTTGGCAATTGGTAGTTCGGTATCTGCCACCGATGCCGGCTCAACCGGTCCCTCAGCTCCTGGGCTAAAGACACCAAGCAGGCAAGTGCCACTGCTGATCAGTCAGTTCGCGGGAGCGGGGCGAGTGGCGTTACAAGCGACCGATGAAACTTATCGTTGGTCAAGTTTCGGCGGCAGCGATCGATTTCACCAGCGTTATTGGGAGCAGATGTTGCGGTGGTTGAGCCGCGGTCGATTGAGTGGCGATGGTCAGCAGTCGCAATTGATTATCGAGCCGCGAAGGGCAAAGTGGTCGCAACCGATTCGGTTTGAATTGCAGTTGGGCAAGGATGTTGACACGAAGGCAACTGGTGGTCGCGGCGAGGGGGGAACCGCGGAGTTGATGATTGAGGATGCGACAGGGAAAAAAGTTTCGCTACCGCTGGCTCGCGACATGGAAGCCGGTCGTACCTACTCCGCTACTAAATCGGACTTGCCGCCGGGGATTTACAGGGCGATCGTATTTCAACCAAGTTTACCGCAACCGCCAAGCGAGAGCTTCAATGTGGTCACGCCGCCGGGCGAGCAAGTGAACTTACGAGCCGATTGGACGGCGATGCGGCAGTTAGCCGAGCAGAGTCGGGGGCGATTCTACTTTGCTCATCAAGCTCAGCGAGTGTTCGATGAACTGCCCGCTGGCAAACCGGCTCGCCTGGGAACCCTGCCCCCGCTGCCGCTCTGGAATTCACCCTGGATCGCTTCGCTATTTGTGTTGCTTATCACAAGCGAATGGTTGCTTCGTCGCAAAGCTCGGATGCTTTGATGTGCCACGTCGTTACACGATCGTGGCACATCGCTGCTGACCATACCGATAAAGCGGTCGAAATCTGCTAGTTGCCGAACGCATCGCCAATCGGAGTCCCATCGCTTCTCGAGCAGATGAGCATCAGCGTTTTGAGATCGATCGTAGCATTGAGAAATTTAACGGAGCAGTCGCCCAGGATCACGTTTGAACCACCTGTGTGGAAGGCGTAGATTTCGCCTTGATTCGTGCAGTTAACCGCGCACGCGCCGGGCACATCTGCGGCGGCGGACAGGGTCGAAGCGGTACGAATCCCACCGGTCACAACGACACGCGAACCATCTACTGCAATATCGTTACCCGAATGTGCCCATGGCCCGTTCATATAAGCGTTCGGCTGACCCGCGTAGGTTTGATTCATCCTCGCGAATTCCCACCGCGCGGGGCGTCCTGCAGCTTCGGCAATCATGATCGTATTGGTCAATCCATCCGTGACTGCGGCGATTTTTGTGAACGCATTGGTACTGAGTACTGCCTTAATTGATTCATCACCAGGATAGGGCGGGTTTGAGACTGTAATGGCATTCCAAACCGCGGCACGATTATTCGCTCGATTGACAGCCATATAGTCAGCCAAAGCTGGTCGCCAATCACCACCTGCTGCAAACGAGGTTCGGTCGGCTGACCCCAATTGAGTCGTGTCCAAGTTGCGTTCGCCACCCGGTGCAGACGGACACACGTAGGTCGGAATGATCACACTGGAGGCAACTCGATTTGGAGCGTCAAACCAATCAATCTTCTGGTTGTAAAGATTGGTAACGTTGGCTTGTTCCAGGTAAGGTAGAACGCTGGTCAGAAAGCACTGCTTCGCGTAGTGGATCGGCAATGTCCCATTCGTCCCATCTTTGCGAAAATCAGCCATGTCAGGTGGGACTGTGATCGCTGCGGTGCCAGCGAACTGCACGCTCGACGGCGGAAATTTTTTTCTTGCCGATTCGAAGTTATAGAGACCTAGACCGATCTGCCGCATGTTGTTCGAGCACTGCATCCGTCGAGCGGCTTCACGGGCAGCTTGGACGGCCGGCAGTAGTAAGCCCACCAAGATTCCAATGATCGCGATAACCACTAACAATTCAACCAGCGTGAATGCACCACGCCTCTTCTGGACAAGAATATCCATTTAAGCACCCCAATAAAAGAATAAGGTCACAGGAGCAAGCTAGAAGCATCCGGCGTTGACCAGTCATGCGGAATTGAGAGGAAGAGTAGCTTGACTTCCGTTAGAGATTAACGGATTGAGAGCAATCCGCAACTGATTTTCTTAATGGAATCTACTTATTCTTTCGCGAAACCTACACAATGCTGGAAGCTCGAATGGCGGATCGCGCATTCGAGAAAGCATAGGGGCGAGTTCGACGCCTCAGAATCAAATTAATGGCAGCTTCCTTTCGAGCCGGTAAATGGCGGTGACCAGAACGAGTTTCAATGACTGTGTCCAGGTTTACCTGCGGCAAATTGCAACGGCACTTTCGGGACTTCGGGCAACCTCACGCTGCGAGGCTCGAGCGTTTCTACGGCAACGAAAACAGCCGCCAGTTTTTCTGGCGACTGTTCAAGCTGCTTTTGGTTGTGTGGGATCGACGGGACCAAGTAGTTACTTGGTCAGTTCTTCGATGATGCCGTCGAGTTCAGTCCAGTGGACTCCGGTCTTTACAACTTTGCCATTCTTGTCGACGATCACGTTGACTGGCAGCGTAAGAATTCCATAGGCGACGGCGAGATTGCTATCGAGTCCGCCGTCGTCAAACAGGTGCATCCAGGGGAATGGATTCTGTTTCAGGAAATCGTTAGCTGACTGTTTTGAGTTATCGAAATTGATGCCGACGATGTTCAGCTTGGTCTTGCTATACTTGTTCTGCAGTTCCTTCAAGCCACGCATCTCGGCTTTGCAACCTTCGCACCAGCTTGCCCAGCAATGGTAAACGACTGGCCCGCCCGCGATCGCACGCGAGGAGAAGGCACGACCATCGAGCAGTTTGCCTTCAAGGCCGAAGCTCTTGCCTACCAAATCAAGTCGGCGGAGCGCGCCGGCAGCTTTCTTGCCAGGTATCGTAGTTGCGAAATTATCTGCCGCTTGGCCGTACCACTTTTCAGCCAACTTGGTATCACCCGAAAATTCCGCGGACAAAGCAATTTGGATCATCGCTTCAGCCGCATCGCTGCTGGTCGGATACTTCGAGATGAACGATTCAAGATCTGCTAAGTAAGCCTTCTGCAGGGCATCGAAGTCGGCTTTGGGTTGCTGCATCTTGTAGTTGTTGTCAGCGGTCAGCGTGCGGAAGACAACATACGCCACATCGTCTTTCGCGACTTCGGCATTGCTTAACTTGCCCACAAAGCTATGCAGTCGATCTACGCCTTGAGGGAACTCGCCTGTCTGAGCGGAAGCGCTAACGGTGTCAGCAAATTGGCGTATCCAGTTTGAGCGTTCCTCATCTGCGGTGGACGCCGAAATTAATTTTTCCAGCGCGTCGGCTCGGCGCGATTGCAGGAGAGCTTTGTCTTTCGCGTTTGCTGTTGGCGATTGCAATTTCTCGTCAACGTCTTGAAGGTCGGCAACCAGTCGCTCCATCGCTTTACTGATCCCACCACTCGATTCGGACACACCCGCGGCTCCCCGCGGTTGGAACGTGACGCTGAAGAACACGCCAGAATCAGAAACTTCCGCGCCTTCGCTGACGGTCTTAGGCAGATCGACCAAACGCCATGTCGGCCCTACTTGAATCATCGTTCCGACTAGCAATTGCTTAGCCTTGCCCGCATCCTCGAGGAGTGCGACCACATTTTCGTAGACGACGATGTCATTTTTCGAGCCGTCGGTTCCCGCAGGCACAATTCCAGGCTTGTCAGCCCCAAAGTTTGTCCACTTGCTTTGCTTGGTGATCACGTTTTGACCGGACGTCCAAGCCGCGAATTGCTTTCGAGCATCCACGACCCGTTTGGTCAGGAGTTCAGTCTTCTCTTTCCCAAGTCCCAGCGAAGCGATCTCGCTTTCCGAAATCAGCAATCGCGAGAATCGATCTGCGTCGCGCGTTGAGGTTGCACGGACCACTTCAGCGGTTACTTCTTCCGCTGAAATCATGTTCCACACGTCGATGGTTCCATCTTCGTTTTGATCCTTGCCCCAGCGCAGTCCCTCAGTGCTCAACCAACGGAACTCATCGGCAACTTCATTGAAATCGGTATCGGACTCACGGTAGACTTCCACTCCAGCATTGAAGTAACACCAGCGATCTAGTCGGTTGTCTTTGTTGGTGTCTGCAAACCATCGCAACGGCACTGCTCCCGGTCCAGAAACCAGAAAGCCCTTTCCGTCGTCGCGAGCAGTTTCTTCGATCGTGCATTCGGCTAACTGCTCAGGTTTCACTTGTTCGAAATTCACGTCGGCTTGGCGTGGCTTGAAAGCGAGCGCCTTGACCAGCTTTTCTTGCGGTTCCGCAGCAGTCGTTACGGAACTGATCAAACCGAGTCCGCATGCCAACGCCAACGCACGCCTTACGGCTCGACTACAACTGGTTAACGCTGAATGATTGGATTGAACGTTTGGCATGCCCACCTACTCCTTCGAAATTTTGCAGTTCGACTTTTAAGGCGGCCTCGGGAAGACCGTAAGCCGCGTATTGACTTTTGTTGGCCGAAATGACTGGCCTTTGCACATCAAGTTCAATGTGTAGCAACTCTTGGCGTCGAAGTGAATTGCGATTTTCGTCAGAAACTGAATATACGCTAGCAATGTTGGTGCCGATCTCCGCCGCGGTGGTTTTTTGGACCATTTTGGCTTACGCATCCCCTTGAGAAGTGCCGATGCCGTCCTAGCCTGTCGACAGAACGGGAAAAAACCGTGGCAGTCGCTACAGTTCGCTGGTGAATGGTTGACATCGGCGAACCAGCGGCTACGATTTCCCAGTCTAGTTTGTTGACGGAGCGGTAACTCGCTTCGCAGCCAACTGGAGACGGTTGGTGCACCTACGACTTTTGGACTTGCAGAGACCAGGTGTCGTTGGGAGCCGTTCACAGAAGAAATTCACGGGCGCGTAGCTCAGTTGGTTAGAGCGCGTCGCTGATAACGACGAGGTCCCAGATTCGAATTCTGGCGCGCCCACTTGTGAATTTTAACTGGAACCGCCATATTGTTAGCCGCTGCAGCGATGCAGCCAACTTCGGGGGTGTAGCTCAGTTGGGAGAGCGCTTGCTTTGCAAGCAAGATGTCGTCGGTTCAAGTCCGTCCACCTCCATTGGCCACCGGCCAGTCGAGAGTAGACAGGAGAAAGTAGAGAGTAGAAAGATCCAAGACCGGGAGATTCTCCAGGGCTAAATCTTTCCACATCACTCGCCTTTCTCCTCGTCTACTCATACTACTTCGCCTCACTTTCGTGAGCGTTCTCATCGAGTTTCTTTCTCTTGAAATCCTCGCGCCGATTGGGTGCCGTCACCCCTTTCCTTTCTTTTGCCAATCCCATGGCCTGCGGCTTCTGATGTGATTGTCGCTTGGGAAGTTTGAATTTTCTCGAAAAGCTCTGAAGCATGTCACTTAGCGGCTCGTTTCAGTGATTTCTCCCGTGTAGTCATTGCTGGCAGCCGTTCACTGCGGTTCAGGATTGCGTTTTCCCTGCATGGCTACACGACGCCGCTGTCCGGCAGAGGATGTCCGGCACAGTAAGGCTGGCAGAGGACACGCATTTCAAACGTGGCGCCTTTGGCTATTTGCGACAGCACACTCCACCTTTTTATGCAGAATTGATCTGCAAGTGTTAGGAAGCATCGATGATACGCTGGTTCATTGCGGCTTTGTTTCTCATTTTCGGATGCATGTTTGAGGGAAACTCAGCCCGAGCAGCAGACGAGCTGGACAGGCAACTGCTAAAGCAGGCGTCCTCAATCCTCTCGACGTTGAAAGAGAAAGGATACCGCAATGTTGGCGTACTGAAATTCCGTGTGAAGAAAGGAGCTGAACCGGCAACCGATCGCGCTGGAACTTTGAATCTTCGTTTGGCCGAAAAACTTGAGATGGCGCTGATACTCGCCAATAAGATTCAGGAACCTGTAGGCATCATCCGCAATGCGAATAAAACAGCGTCGACAGTTCCTGGCGCCAATCACTTAACTCAGGAAGGACGCAAAGCGCTTTTCTCCGTCAAGTACAACTTGGCTTGGGGTGATGAGCAAGTGACGCCTGACGCCTTTCTTACCGGTGTTGCCTACTTGGCTCCCGATTTTCAGTCGATGTCAGTTGGGATCGCTATGTTTGACGGGTCGGGTGCGGAATTAGTCGCGCTGTCGAAGTTCGATGCCAAGCCCGATCTTGACGACATATCAGAAAGTGGCGAGAGCTTTACCGTTCGAGGCGTCTTCGACCAGGGCAGCCTGGAGCTCACACAAGATCAACGCAAAGACAAAGCCACCGCAGAAGCAATAACGACCACGAAGCTGATTAAGAGCGAAACAGCAGAACAGACTAAGCCCTCGGCGTCGAAGCTTCATCCGCTATCACCCGGCCATCCCGATTCGCCAGTCTCTTTAGAAATTCGTTACGATGGCAAGCCTCAAGCGATTGAATTTCGGGAGGGGGCGGCTTTCGTAAGCGAACCGAAGGAAGGCCAGCGCGTCTCGTTTGTTGTACGGCGGAAAGGTAGCAATCGCGCTCGACTGGGTATCGTCTTAAAAGTGAACGGCGAAAACACCCTCTATCGTCAAAAACTTCCTGACGCTCAATGCGCTCCTTGGATCTTCGAATCGACCTTGAATGAGTTTGGTGTCCAGGGATTCCAGCTCGATGCAAAGTCGCTGCAAGAATTTAAAGTCTTGTCGCAAGC
>JANPLP010000548.1:0-16327 GCA_031426595.1 Planctomycetia bacterium
CGTGAAAGTATGCGTCGAGCACGCGGTCTACATCATTGTCGATGAGTATTTTCCAAAAGACGTGCGCACCAGTGCTCAAGGGTTGTTCAATGTGATGATTCTGGGTGTCGGTGCATTGGTCGCGAATTCGTTATGCCCTTACTTATTACAGGAAGTCTTCACGGTTGACGGTAAGACCGACTTCCGCGGACTGTTTCTTGTCCCCACCGCGATTGCGACTATTGCTGCAATTGCGTTGGCACTTTTCTTCCATCCTCCGAAAAGCGGCACCGAAGAGGATGTAAAGATCTCCGCGCCTACTCATTGAGGTTCTCAGTCTGATGAGTGCGATTAGCGCTGACAACGGACGTGATACGCGCATCGCGGTGGTGACCGGCAGTTCCTCTGGAATCGGTCGAGCCACTGCGGTGCGGCTGTCGGAAGCTGGCTATTCAATCGTCTTGCATGGCCGCCAAAACTTAGCTGGACTACAAACCACTGCGACGGAGATTTTTGAGCGAACGGGCCGCGAGTCACTGTGTGTATTAGCGGATGTTTCGGACTCGCGAAGCCGCATGGACTTGGTTCGAGCCGCTTTTAATTGGTGCGGCCGCGTTGATGCTTGGATCAATAATGCTGGCGCGGATGTGCTTACCACCGAGGCTCGCCATTGGCCTTTTGACGCTAAGTTAGAACACTTGCTCGCCACGGACTTGGTCAGCACCGTGAGCCTAAGTCGCGAAGTCGCAGATCGGATGCGGAATCAGTCCGCTTCTGAACAGGAGGTTGGATCTGACGCGCGGCCCAGCATCATCAACATTGGTTGGGACCAAGCATTGATTGGTATGTCCGGCGATTCCGGGCAGCTCTTCTGCGCCACCAAAGCTGCCATCATGGCGTTTACCAATAGCTTGGCGATGACCGTCGCTCCTCACGTGCGAGTGAACTGTGTCGCGCCTGGTTGGATCAAAACTGCTTGGGGCGACGAGCAAAACTCGAATGACTATTGGGATGCCCGCGCGCGTGCCGAATCGCTGCTGGCCAGGTGGGGCTCGCCGGAAGATGTTGCCAACACGATCGCCTGGTTGGTCAGCTCTCAAGCGGCTTTTATCAATGGTCAATGTATGAATGTCAACGGCGGGCGATGCTATACCCCGCCTGCGCCGACGGACTGGACAAGCGGAGGTTAACGGTACAAACCAATACGGAACGGCGAGACTCGCACGGTCTTGCTTCGGCCTTACAAATGGTTGCGGCGAACAATTTCGAGCGCGGCCGGATGCAGCAAATTGTTCGTTGCAAGCACGCTCGATTTAGCCAATTGCAGTTCGTTTCCCCTGCCGTCTGAAATCTTACCCCCCGCTTCTTCTAGGATCAGTCGCCCGGCTGCAAAGTCCCACGGCGACAAGTGATACTCGAAAAAGACTCCGAATTGCCCATCCGCAACTTGGCAAAGGTCGAGCGCTGCGGCTCCAAATCGACGCACTCCGTGAATTTGTTGCTTGAAGAAATCGTGGATCGACTTTAGCGTCGCTTCCATCATGGCTCCGCGATCGTAATAGAATCCAACACCCACCATGGTTTGATCGAGGCTGCTCTGGGCATTCACGGCTAGTCTACGTCCGTTGTGAAACGCTCCGTTGCCTCGGCTAGCCCAATACCAGTCGTTATGCACCGGGTTCACCACCACTCCACAAATCGTCGCCCCCTCGATGCAGTAGGCGATGGACACGGCGAAATGCGGAATGCGATGCGCGAAGTTGTTGGTCCCATCGAGCGGATCGATGACCCAGAGGTCCTTAGCGGTGATGCTTCCAGCCTTTTCTTCTTCGCCCAGGATGGCGTGGCTGGGGAAAGCCGCGAGAATTGTCTTTGCGATAGCTTGTTCGGAGTGCAGGTCAGCATCGCTTACCAAGTCGAACGCATCTGATTTTTGCCGCATCGACACTCCGTTCTCAAAGTAATCCATGACCACCTGAGCCCCCGCTTGGGCCGCTTCAAAGGCCACTTGGAGCGCGTGAGGAAGTGATTGTTTGAGATCGTCAGTCACTTGAAATGGCTTGGAAAAACCCACGTCGTCGCTTTCATCAGAGTCAGATCGATCGAAACCCATCGAGCGAAAAATTTTAGCTCAGCGGCCCCCAAGTCGGAATGAGTTGCAAAACGCCAGAATTCGTCCCGCACAGCTAATTGACTCGCCGCCACCGCGCCCCTAAAATCTGACGTTACATGGTGGGTGTAGCTCAGTTGGTAG
Organism: Planctomycetia bacterium; assembly: GCA_031426595.1. GTDB lineage: Bacteria > Planctomycetota > Planctomycetia > Pirellulales > Pirellulaceae > Aureliella. The sequence continues at coordinate 2,234 of JANPLP010000548.1, forward strand.
AGCGCTGGATTGTGGTTCCAGATGTCACGGGTCCGAGCCCCGTCACTCACCCTTGGAAAAACGACGGACGACGTTGGTTATTTCATCTAAGAAACGTTTCTTAGACGCAAGCTTCCTTGTTGCAAAAGGCGGACAATTGTCGCCAGTGCACAGGAAACTTGCTCGTGGGAACTCCTAAATACTCTCTTCACGCTACTTCTGACCAACACGCATCACGTTAATGATCGTGACCATTACCTTGGTAAATGCGATTTGGAGGGCGTTATTAATCTACGCAAACCGAGGCTTCGGTGGCATTGATGGCTCGGCACACAAGCCAACACCGAACTCTCAAGCAATCTGCGACTGCTGCGGTCAAGAAATTCGATTGAGCCAGGTTTCCTTGTCAATTACATCGCTGATGAACATTTGCTGGGCCACCAGAATTGACTCGTGCAGTTGCTCCGCGGTTACCGAACCCGCTTTATTCTGAACATCAAGCGTTCCCGTGGCGTCCTGGAGGAATTCGACCTTGTAGCCACGATGAAAAGCTTGGCGAGCCGTCGTGTCGCAGCAAATCTGCGTCATGTAGCCGATGATTGATACCGTTTCGATATTCCTCTCTTTCAAAAAAGTATCCAAAAGAGTGTTCGTAAACGACCCGGGTAATTGCTTGTCGATCAACACATCACGCGGCCTGGATTCGACCTCATCATGCAGCTGCCACATCTCGCTTCCCTTGCGGAAAACGGGTGACTCCGCGTCCGGCTGGTGATGCCGAACGACCACGGTTGGGATATTCGTCTTCTTGGCCACGTCCATCATTTCGAGGATTCGGTCCAAATGGCCGACCGGATGGCGAATGGGGAACGCCCCTTCGAAATACTCTCGCTGCACATCAATGACTAATAAGGCTCTGTTCATTTTGAAAAACGACTGTAAGAGTAAGAAGCGATTTCGGACGACGACCAAGTGATTGCTTTGCCCTGGAACACGTCGTTATTGTATGCAAAAAATGCCTTAACTGCGCTTGGGGCAAGCTCTCTGTGGGTTCGGCCTAGCTCGGTGGTTCGAACGATTGCCCCCAACAGCGCCACTGCAGTTATCCTCTATGGCTTTGCTCGCACAAACATGGCGGCCCCCCTCACGTGAGCAGGAGGCCGCGAAGCGCTTTGCCTCGAAGAAGCGACAAAGCGTGGGTAGGACTATTTAGTTACAATTGTTGTCACCAATTTCTGATCAGCCCAGGCTATTAAATCGAAACCAGTGGTCACTATGAAAACCATCCCCTTTCTCTTGCTTTGTCTCCTCGCAGTTCCGCTGTTCGCACAGTCTTCTTATCCACCTAGGTTCGAGGACGCACGCGTCGAGACTTACCGTCAAGTTGACTCCACGGAATTGAAACTATGGATCTTCGGGGAGTCGGACCCCAAGGCTAAGAAGCCAGCGATTGTTTTCTTTTTCGGCGGAGGTTGGAATTCAGGTTCACCAGCTCAGTTCGAGAATCAGGCTCGGCATTTCGCAAAGCGAGGCATGATCGCGATCACCGCCGATTACCGCGTTAAGTCTCGGCAGGGTGTTCAAGTGGTGGAATGCGTGAAAGATGCGAAGTCGGCTATCGCCTGGGTCCGGGAAAATGCTCAGCGTCTCGGCATTGATCCGGACAGGATAGCCGCAGCGGGAGGTTCGGCCGGCGGTCACCTTGCTGCCGCGACAGGCACGATCAGCGGTTTCGGCAACGACGAACGTCCTAACGCGATGATCCTCTTCAACCCCGCCTGCACGCTGGCTTCCATCGCGGGTTGGCAACCCCCAGCGGCCAAGGCTGGACTTAGCGCCGAACGTTTTGGTGTCGAGGCGAAGGTGATCTCACCAGCACATCATATCGGCCCGCATACACCGCCGACCTTGATTCTCCACGGCAAGGCGGACACTACGGTTCCCTATGCTTCCGTCGTCGCGTTCGAAGCTGTGATGAAGGAAGCGGGCAGACCGTGCAAGCTAGTTGGCTACGACGGCGCGGGGCACGGCTTCTTCAATCGCGGCAAAGATTACGCGAAGACCCTTGATGAAGCCGAGGGCTTCCTAGTCGATCTCGGTTGGATAAAGAAGTAAGGTCCATTTTAAAACTGCACCTGACCACCAAGCGACTTGAAAGTGATTCCCATAGACAGAATGGATTCATGATAAAGACCAAGTTTAGGGCCGATCAACGGCCCAGCAGGTGTGAGCGGAGCTTTGGCGTGAACACCGACCAAAGGGTCAGCAACTAAACGTTGAGCTTATGGACGCACTGGTCATTATCTGTCCTCACTTTCGTCAGCTCGCTGTCGTGAATCGATACCGAGCAGCGGTTGGTTCGAAAAAAGTCATCCTGATTTTCGAAGCTGGCCGTGTTGCTGTGCGCGAACGTTGCCGACAGCAGGTGAAGGTGTATCGACTTCGGACAATAATCGCGTTGGCTGGAGTGAATCACTAGATTCGCAATCTCGTTGGAACTCGGCTAATTATGAGTCAGGACACCAGTGGTTGCGATTGCTTATCCACCGCGGAATCAGCAGTAATCGTCGAGCCTGGTAGCCCTCCTGGTTGGTGAGCATTCTTGCGATCCGCAGCAGTAGTGTTTGCTCACTTCGATTCCAGGTTTCAACGATGGGATCGCAAACCGACTGTATAGTCGTCAAAGGCAGCATATGCACATCTTGTGTTTATCTGAATGGAATTAAGATTAAACCTAAATAGCTAAATCCAAGAAGGCTCTGGTGCCTCCGCTCAATACTCTGCGACCTAAATCAATACTCTGCGACCCAAATCAACACTCTGCGACCCAAAGCGGAGCCGATTCTGAAGAGGCGGCACATGAAGAGGCCGAGGTTACAGACCGCGGTGATGTTCGAAGCGTGCGAAAGTTATCGAAGCTGATTTATGGCTTGCCGCACACCGGCGTTTTCAGTGGGAATTGTTCAACTCAATTCGAATTAATAACAAGATTATTGCGGCGATATTTTACAAGGTGCGTGGCCATTCCCAAATAGATTGTGCAAAAGTGTGCAGCTTCCTGCAACCTGTCTGCTTCGTGCTCTATGTTTAACGGACAAAGAGAAGCGGCTGGGTTCGGTAAGAATCGGATTCCGGAATCGTGAACATACAAATAGCTCTCGACTCGGATTTAGTGTAAATGGATGACGAACTTATTCCAGAATTCATCGAAGAGAGCAAAAGCTCGCTTGCGAATATTGAGTCAGACTTACTTAAGCTTGAGTCCAGCAAGAGTGTGGACACGAATTGTATCAATCGAGTCTTTCGAGCCATTCACACGATCAAGGGTTCAAGCTCATTTTTGAAGCTTGGCGGTATCGTTTCAGTAAGCCATCGGGCCGAATCGCTGCTGTGCGGCATTCGCGATGGCGTGAAACAGCCGACAACTGAGAATGTGGGGGCGATTTTAGACGCGGTTGATGCTCTCAGCTCTATGCTAGATGCAGAGGATTTGGGAGAGAGTCTCGACTTTAGCGAATTAATAAAACGGCTGGAGCGACTGTCGCCCGATAAATCGGATGACGAAGCCGATAGTATTGCTGAAATTAAAGCGGCTTTAGACGCCACGCGAAGCAATGAATCCGCAGCGACTCTCCCTGCCGTTGCAGCACCCGCTCAACCCACTTCAGTGCCGGTACCCCAAGAGCAACCACCGAAGCCGGAGGGGACCGCTGCTTCATCCTCGCGCGGTGCCGACCCGACAATGCGAGTACCGGCGTCGGTGCTGAATCACCTGCTGCATATCACTGGTGGTATGGTGATGGCGCGTAATCAGTTATTGAACACCACGGACTGCGTCGACAACCCATCACTAGAGAGACTGAGCCGCTTGATCAGCGAAGTTCACGAGACCGTGATCAAGACTCGAAAAGGGAATACAGGCACTCTATTCAACCGCTTTCATCGCGTTGTGCGTGATCTGGGAATTACGTTGGGTAAAGAAGTGCAGTTGCTTATCGAGGGGGGCGAGTTGGAACTTGATCGCTCGATCATCGAGTCGTTCACGGATCCGCTTACGCATCTGGTACGCAACTGTATGGATCACGCCTTGGAGACGCCAACGGAAAGAATTGCCAAAGGTAAGTCTCCAGTTGGAACAGTGTGGTTGCGGAGTTTCTTGCAAAGCGGCGAAATCGTGCTCGAAATTGAGGACGATGGGCGTGGCATTGACCCAGCGATCATCCGTAGGAAAGCGTTCGAAAAGCAGCTCATCACGTCGCAGCAGGCGGCATCGATGACCGATGAAGCCGCTATCGAACTGATTTTTCTGCCCGGTTTCTCAACCAAAGATCAGGCCACTGATGTGTCAGGGCGCGGCGTTGGGATGGATGTTGTTAAGACCAATATAGAACAGATCGGCGGTTCCATTACTTTCGAATCGAAGTTAGGCTCAGGAACTAAGCTCACCGCTCACTTGCCACTCGCGAAAGCACTGGTCGCTTCTTCGTTAACAAGAACGCTGTTGGTTGGCATCGGCGATAGTCAGTTTGCAATTCCCGACTCGGCGATTTGCGAAATTGTTCGACCGGACTCGACAAATTACCCGCAAGATTTTCGCTCGTTGGAAAACGGAGAGGTCTTCCATTTGCGAGAATCCATATTGCCCTTAATCCACTTGGCGGATGCAGTTGGTCATCCACGCAAATTATATTCGGAGCGACTTCAGGCCTACGAACTTGACCCGAATTCGACCATTGGCCCCCCGGCGACAGAAGGGGGTGCAAAAGCACTCGGACATAGCCTACCGCCTAATATTGCGGTGGTAATCATTCGTCATCGGCAGCATCGCTTTGCTTTGGTTGTAAACGAAGTCTACGGAATTCGCGAAGTGATAGTTCAGCCCATTCCTCGGCTACTCAATCACAGTCGCTTGTTTACTGGCCATGCGGTGCTTGGTGACGGCCACTGTATTTGCATCTTGGATATCGGGAGTATCGCGAAACGCAATCGGCTTCACTTCGAAACCACCACGAATGTTCCTCTGCTGATAAAAGAAAATGTTGCGGCTAACGAGCGCTTCTTGGTGTTCAATTATGCTGATGACGAGTTCTTTGCGATTCCACTGGAGATTGCATCATTGGTACTTTCGGTTGAGCCCGAGAAGATCCGTCGACTTGGTACGGCTAGTTACTATCCAGTTCAGGACAAAATGGTTTCCCTGGTGTATCTGGATCAATGCCTCCGCGTTCGTCCATTGCCGAATGATGGTATTCCCAAGAGTATCATTATTCCTGCAAATTTCGAATTTGATGTGGCTATTGCATGTGGCACTGAATTCCAAGTTCATGGTCTGGCGGATTGCTTCCGCTCGAAGGCGGAGCCTGACTCTTGCTCAGTCGGTATTTTTGAAGTCGGTGACAAACTGGTGACGTTGCTGGACCTCTATCGGCTTGTCGAGATGCACTCTCCGGATTGTATAAGTCTCACATCGACCCCCATTAAGAATGCTCGAATCCTATGTGCCGACGACAGCGTATTCTTTCGACGGCTTTTGCAGCAATACCTTAACGTTCCAGAATGGGAAGTTACTTTTGCGCACCATGGCCTCGAAGCCTGGGAGATTCTGGACCGCAATCCGAATGCCTTTGACTTGGTAATCTCTGACATCAACATGCCGGAATTAAATGGCTTTGAGTTGGCCGGAAAGGTTCGGAGTGATAATCGATTCAAGTCGCTGCCTATGATCGCCCTGACGACTCAAGTTGATGAGCAAAGTCGCGCACGCGGTTTGGAAGCGGGCTTCGAGCGTTATGTCGGCAAGATTAACAAGTTTGCACTTCGCGAATGTGTTGAACAAGTACTGGCCGGATCAACAACGGAAACTAAATAATGCGACAGCGAATTGTTTCTTTTTGGGTCGGCGAACAAATTTATGGGGTCCCGCTATTGATTGCTGGTGAGTTCTGTCCTTCGATGAAGATCTCGCCGGTCGATGCGGTAGACCATCGCATCACGGGTATTTCACACATACGCGAGTCGTCCGTAGTTGTGTTAAGTATGCAAAAGGTACTTCGCGCATTCGCTCCAAAATGCAATCACGAAAAAGATACCATCTATATACTTCCCCAAGAGTCACTTTGCGAAGAAGCGCTAGCGCGACGACTGACCAGTTTTGAAGAGCCCGTAGTGCTGGAAGTCGATCGATTGGAAAGCATCATGGATGTTGACGCGGACGATCTGCATCCCACTCCCGCGCACTTATCTGAGGATTTCTACGACGGCGTCTTTGACACTGCACACGGCGACCTGATACTTATCAACTTTACCAAGCTAATCGATTATCTACTCACTGACCTTAACGAGACGCAACGATGAACGATACCTCCAACGACCAACAAGCCTCAGCTTCCTATCGAAATTTCATGACGGAACCTCACCGTCGGTTTCACGATCGCATTGTTTCGGACTTGAATGGCATTCTGCCCATTTGTAATCAAGGCAAATGCACAGCCGCCGATATCAGCAATAACTTGACCGAACAACAGCAGATCACTGATTTGATGCAGAAGGTTGAGTTGCTGTGCTCGCATCTGTCCGAGAACGTGACAGATCTTTTTTCACAGTACTATCGCGAGCGCGGTCGGTTTTGTGGATCAGCCTATTGCACTACAGCAGAGATCAAAGTCAATCTGGTTGATCGCACACTGCTCGACCGTTCGACGGATGTTCGTTGGTGGTCGAAAGAGCCTATCCTTGCGACCTGCGTCAGCACACTGAAGAAAACCGCTCAATCTCTTGAGGCCGATTTTCAGGAACTATCTGCCTACTTCGAAGGTGCCGTAACCGCGTTTCGCATTCCATCCATCGATAGTTCCTGGAGCACGATGGATGTTACCGATCGGGTAACCGAAATCACCGCCTACTTTTCGCGAAAACGAGAGTTGATGTTCAACGCTGCACTACGCGCAGAATTTCAGAAAGTAGTCACAAACTTCCTGGAAATGCTGAAGACCATCAAGGGGCAGGAAGCCACGATTAAGTTCGCTAATAAGCTATTAAAAAAACTAGACGGATGCCAGGCTCAATTAGATAATGCATGCCTGCAGCTCGAGACGATTCGCGGAACCTATCCGAGTCTTTTCGACATTGTTGTGACCGACGACAAAGGCCTGATCATCGCCAACGCTAGGCCGGATCGCCGCAGCAAACTACTGTTGCAATCTGTACTGCACGAGAGTTGGTGCGAGAAGGCGTTAAAGGCCGGCTCCAGTCAGACACAAGTCGAGCGAGCGGAACTCGAGCGCGAGCAGCATCCTGCCATCGTGTTTTCGACCGCAATCCGCGATCCTGAGGATCGTCAAGCGGCGGCCCTCGGATCTATTAGTGTCTTTTGTGATTTTCAATCCGAAGTTCAATCGTTGTTGGGCAACTACTTGCCTCTCGATGAGGAAGGGAAAACTCGCGATGGTTGGTTTTCGTTTTTTACCGACGAGCGCGGGGTGGTGATCTGCTCCAACGATGCGAACGCAGTTCTACCGGGCTCGCACTGCGATCTTGCACGATCCCATCGGCAGCTCGTTAACGGAGAAACCTGTTGGAGCAACATGGTCTTTAAAGGTCGCGAGAGCTTTGTGTTTTCCGCACGGTCATCTGGCCAAAACACACTGGGCGGTAGCGGTTGGGTGTCTCACTTAGTCGCTCCGACCTCGGACATCATGCAGACGGAAACAAAAGCCGCACGTTTGACGCTCGGCAACAAACAACTTATGCAATCCAAGTTGGTACCCGAGATCAGCAAGTCGACCTATGCTGCATTGCAAGAAGATCGCAAAGCCATCAAGTTGATATCACTGAATGGGATTCTGTTCGCTTCGCAACTTGGGAATCGTGGCGCGGCCCTTGCGCCTGTGTTTGACAAAATAACTGCAACCGGAGATTCGGCGACAAGTCGTATGGAATCACTTCTGTACGAGATGGCGAACTCTGAGATCTCGCTCAATCTAAGTCTACAAGAAACGCTGGCCCAGCAAGCGGTCGATCTAATCACTCAGAAAGTCTTTGAGCGCTCTCAGGCTCTGCGGCTTTGGTCAAAAACGAGTTGCTTCCAAAAATTACTCGTAAATTCAGCCGAACAGCCGACGGAAGAAGTCGATAAGCTCTTGCGGATGATCAACGATGACTATCCAGCCTATCGAAACATTCTACTACTGGACGCGAATGGCGAAATTAAAGCTTGTTCGCGGCCCAGTCGATTTGCGGACAAGGACGTTCGATGCGCAGCGGACCAAATTTGGTTCATGAAGGCCATGCGCAGCGGTGCGAACTCACCCACACAGATTACTGAAGCGAACGTAAAACGCTTGGATTCATCCGAACAAACCTCGCTGGTTTTCGCAATCTCCATCAACGACAACTCCCCGCTTGGCGTTCTGGCATGCATTTTTGATTGGCAAACGGAAGCAGCTGAAATTCTGCAAGCTTGTTTGCCAAAGTCGGCCACCGGCCGTCCGCTAGCCGGAGCCGTCGCGTTCTTCTCGAATCGCGATCAAATCGTGCTTCAATCCACGAAAGCGGACATGGTTAAAGTGAACGAACACTTCGCCATGCCTGATGAACATTATCAGATCTCCGGTGACCGAACCGTTTCAGGCACCATGCAAATCAAAGATGCCACCTACATCATTGCGTCTGCAAAATGCAGCCCATCCAAGAACCTGGAAGGTATGGGCTGGCTAGCCCACATCATCCGCCCACTCATCTAAAGATCAGCGGGTCATATCAGACCATATCGAATTAGCCCTATCGCTTATAGTTGATTAGTTTCGTGGAACGATGGAGTGCCAGTTCCATTTACCGACAGAACAGAGTATCGCAGTTGGCTGGAACTCTGTGTCTGTACAACCAACAGCGAGTTGTTCCGCTAAGCACTGGCAATCCACCGGGGAATGGAATCTATGCTGAACCTCGTTTGAAGTCCGAAAACGTTACGCTCATTCGTCTTCCTGATATCAACTCGCCGGTGATGCGTTAATCTTTCACATTCTGGTTCTCAAATAGTGCCTCGGCTGCATCGTTGGCTTTGGCGTCAATGACTTCTTTAGAAGCATTCAAGATACTTAAAGGATCGACGTGCATCCATGCTGAGGAAGCGGCAAGCAAGGCTGCAACGACTTGGCTGACGTGTACGACCCATACTACAACTCCTGACCCAATCACTGTCTTAGTGATCAATTGAACGCCTTGCATCGTTTGGATTTCGGGGGTTGTTTGCATTTCATTTTGCAAGCGGTCGAAAATCGTATGGGCGTTGGCGAGTTCTTGAACCAAGCGAGCATCGCGTTCTGCGTTCAATCGGGCAACTGCGCTGTGACTCTCGTTGAGCAAGTTCGAGGCGGAGAGTATGGAATTGCCGCTGTCGATCGTGAACATAAAGCCTTGCGAATCGGACTCCATAGCGAGCACGCTGTTGCGATTCGCGCCGGACTCTTTGTCTTCGGCTTCGTCACTTGCACCAGCCTCGCTGTCGTCAGTCGTTTGCCAGTCAGACGCATAACTGTCCGGTGCGGCTGCAATTGCAATGATGGACGTTTCCGCTGCAGCGCTGGGAGTGCTCGGGGAATCTTGCGAGTCGGGAGCCGTGGATGTCGAACTGTCGGAGCCCGATCCGCTGCCAGAACTAGTGCCTGCACCGGAGCCACCACTGTCAGTCGGCTGAGGGACCAGCGGCAGGGTGACTCTGATGGTCACCGTTTGAGCCGCGGAGGTGAGTTGGCCGTCGGTGATTGTGTACTGGAAGGTCACTGTTCCAACGAATGGAATGGTGGGGATGTAGGTGAAACTGCCGTCGGAATTCAGGGTGAGCGTTCCGGAAGTTGGTCCTGAGACGAGATTTGCTGTGAACGCATCGCCGTCGGGGTCGTAGTCGTTGCCGAACAACCCAGCGGCTGGAATCCGCAACGCGTCGGCATAGCTCGTTGAGTAAGATTCGGCGGCGGCCACGGGTTGCTCGTTAATATCGTTGACCGCGACATTAAAGATGGCTGTTAGGAAAGATCCGTCCGCACTGGTGGCTCGGACCGTCACATTATGAGTCGCTGCATATTCGTGATTAAGTGATCGCGAGGTGGTAACAATGCCGGTTGTGGGATGGATTTGGAATCGGCCACCCGCGTTGTCATCGAGCGAATAGGTGACGGACGAATTGGTCGCGTCGCTGTCATAGGCGGCTATTTGAATACCTACCGCTGTGCCGATGGCCATGTTTTCATCGACTGAGTTCGTGCTGCCGTTGACGTCGGTCGGCAAGCTTACATCGAACTCATCGATATCTTTCACTTGGACAACGAATGTCTGCTCGGCGGTAGAACCATCATCCGAAGTCGCACGCACAGTAATCGAGGCCGTCGCGCCGATCGATTCGCGGTCGATGGAGGCTGCTACGCTGATCGAACCGGTATTGGCATCGATCTGGAACAAGCCGCCTGGGTTCGATGTCAGACTGTAGGTAACCGTGCTGGTGGCATCGAGGTCGAAAGCGTTGGCGGTCATGCCAACGGACGTACCCATCGCTGCGTTCTCATTGACTTCGTTGATTGCCAAGTTCGTATCAGTGGGCGTGGTCACATCGAACTCATCCAAATCATTGATGGCGATGTTGAACGTCTGCGTGGCGGTCGAACCGTCGCTTGAGGTCGCTTGGACGGTGATCGATCGAACGGCGCCGTGCGTCTCGCGATCGATGCTGGCGGCCGTGCTAAGAACGCCGGTACTGGCATCGATCTGAAAGAGATTGCCAGGATTGCTGGTTAAGGAATAAGTGATCGTGTTGGTAGTCGCGTCAAGGTCAAAGGCGTTAGCGGTGAGGCCCACCGTCGTACCGACCGCGACGTTTTCGTTCACTTGATTAGCCGCCGCGTTCGTATCCGTCGGTGTCGTAACGTTGAACTCATCAAGGTCATTGATATTGATCGTAAAGTTCTGAGTTGCTGTAGACCCGTCGCTCGACGTAGCTTGCACAGTAATCGTTCGTGTTGCGCCGTGCGTCTCACGATCAATGGCCGCGGCGGTCGTGATCAAACCGCTGTTCGGATCGACGGAGAATAATCCGTCAGGGTTGCTGGTCAATGAATAGGTGATCGTGTTGGTGGTTGCATCGAGATCAAATGCGTTCGCAGTGACGCCAACCGTGGTACCAATGGCAACGTTCTCATTCACTTGGTTCGTCGCCGAGTCGGTATCAGTCGGTGTCGAGACACTCATCTCATTGAGATCGTTGATAGTAATATTGAAGGCTTGCGTGGCCGTCGAGCCGTCGCTGGAGGTCGCTTGAACGATGATGTTGCGAAGGCCGCCGAGCGTTTCGCGATCGATGGCTGCGGCTGTGGTCACGACGCCCGTGTTTGGATCGATCTGAAACAGATTGTCGGGGTTGCTCGTCAAGCTATAAGTAATCGTGTTGTTCGTTGCGTCAAGATCTGCCGCGTTGGCTGCGACACCGACCGCGGTTCCAACAGCCACATTTTCGTCGATTGCGTTGGTCGCGTTGTCAGTATCCGTAGGCGCCGTAACGTTGAACTCGTCAGCGTCGACAATGTTGATGCTAAAGGTTTGTTGAGCGAACGAAGCATCGGCTGAGGTGGCGCGAATTGTGATGTTGCGCGTGGCTCCGTCGGCTTCGCGGTTGATGGCTCCAGCCACGGTCACTTCGCCGGTTACGGAGTTGATGGCGAACCGACCACCGTCATTGTCGACTAGCGAGTACGTGATGGAGTTGGTTGTGGCATCGGCATCGCTTGCGAGTGCCATGATACCAACGGTCGTACCTATTGCAGAATTCTCTACGACAGAGTTTGCGGTGAGCGAGGAGTCTGTCACGGGCGATACATCGAACTCGTCCTCATCCCCAATCGCAATCGTGAAGTTCTGCGTGGTGCTAGACGTATCGGTGCTCGTCGCGCGAACGGTAATGTTGTAAAACGCGGCAGCTTCTCGATCGATGGCCCCAGCAACCGTGACGATACCGGTTGTCGAATCGATGGCGAATCGACCGCCAGCGTTACTGTCCAGTGAGTAAGTCACAACGTCAGTGCCATCCGCGTCGGTCGCAACCGTCGTGATACCAACGGTCGTACCGATCGTCGCATTCTCGAGTACATAGTCGGCTGCGGCGCTGGCGTCAGAGATCGGTGTAATGGCCGATTCATTGACATCAGTCAGATTAATCGTGAAGACTTGAGTGCGCGTGGAAGTATCCGCACTGGTGGCGCGAACGGTGATGTTGTGGCTGGTCGCGGCTTCGTAATTGAGCAAGCTGCTATCTGCGACAGTAACAACTCCCGTCGTGCTGTCGATCGCAAAGCGACCACCGGCATCATCGTCGAGCGAATAAGTAATAGAACTCGTCGTTGCGTCTGCGTCGAAGGTCAAGGCTGTGAGGCCCACCACAGTTCCATTGGCTGAATTTTCGGCGATCGTGTTGGCTGCCGCGTTGTTGTCAACGATCGGAGTAACGTCAAACTCGTCGAGGTCGTTAATGGCGATGCTGAAGGTTGTATCCGCCGTTGAACCGTCCGCTGAAGTGGCTCGTACCGTAATGCTGCGCGAAGCGCCAAGCGTTTCGCGATTGATGAATGCTGCAGTTGAAACGACACCCGTGTTGGCATCAATCGCAAAATTACCACTATCGCTATCGACCAGCGAATAAAGGACTGAACTGGTCGTTGCATCCGAGTCGCTGGACGAAGCGGTTATCCCCACGACGGTTCCGATCGCCACGTTTTCGTCAACTGCGTTTACAGCATTATTGCTATCGACAGGTGCCGTAACGTTGAACTCGTCAGCGTCCACAATACTGATCGTAAAGCTTTGATCGGTGTAGGAAGCATCGGCGGAAGTGGCGCGAACGGTGATGTTGCGCGTCGCACCGTCGACTTCGCGGTCGATCGATCCAGCCACAGTCACTACACCGGTTGCCGAGTCGATGGTGAAGCGACCGCCATCGTCGTTGAACAAAGTATAAACAATCAGATTTGTGGTGGCGTCGTTATCAGTCGCTGACGCAGTAATGCCCACTGCGGTACCGATAGTCGCATTCTCAACCACTGAATTCATAGTTCCGTTGGTGTCGCTCACGGCACCCACGTTGAACTCATCTACATCACCCACGTTGATGGTCAGCGATTGCGTGGTGCTGGAGGTATCTGTGCTGGTGGCACGGATCGTGATGTTGTAACTCGCAGCCGTTTCGCGATCGATAGCTGCAGCAACAGTGACGACGCCGGTGTTGGCATCGATCACGAATAGGCCACCCGCGTCGTCGTCAAGCGTATAGGATACCGAGTCGGTGCCGTCGCTATCGGTTGCCAGAGCAGTGATGCCCACCGTCGATCCCAGTGCCGTATTCTCAAGCGTATAGTTGGGGTTGCTGTCTGTGTCGCTAAGCGATGAGACAGCCGATTCGTTCGCGTCTTCGATGTTGATATTGAAGGTCTGAGTTGCCGTCGAGCCATCAGCAGAAGTTGCTCGAACAATAACCGAGTGGTTCGTAGCCGCTTCGTAGTTCAGTAGGCTTCCATCAGCTACAGTGATGATGCCTGTGCTGCTTGCGATCGCGAATCGTCCACCCGCGTCATCATCTAGTGTGTAGACGATTGTGTTGGTCGTTGCGTCCGCATCGTTTGCCAAAGCCGTTACGCCGACGATTGTCCCGCTGGCTGCGTTTTCGATGACACTGTTGCCCGCAGAATCACTATCGACTGGAGTCGATGTGTTGAATTCATCGAGATCGTTGATGGTGATGTTAAATGTCTGCGTTGCAGATGATCCGTCGCTGGATTGGGCTTGAACGGTAATGCTGCGCGAGGCTCCGACAGTCTCGCGATCGATGGCTGCTGCGGTGGTGACGATGCCTGTGTTGGCATCGATCTGGAACAACCCGTCCGGATTGCTGCTGAGCGAATAAGTGATGGTGCTATTCGTCGCGTCAAGATCGAAGGCGTTGGCTGTGATACCGACGGTCGTGCCGATGGCTACGTTTTCGTCGACTTGATTTGTGGCTGCGTTGTTATCGGTTGGTGTCGATGTGTTGAATTCGTCGAGGTCGTTGATGGTGATGTTGAATGTCTGCGTTGCAGATGA